>CAZSRQ010000059.1:0-14313 GCA_964609335.1 uncultured Pseudomonadota bacterium | reverse complement strand
GGTTTCTTGCCTGGTTTGCTTATATTCCACTTTTGTGGATGCTCGAAAAACGATCCTCTCGCGATCAGTTCAAACTGGCTTTTCTCTTTGGAATTTTTTTCTATTCCGGATCAATGTATTGGCTTTATACCGCGCTCAATAGTTTTGGGAATTTATCCCCCTTGATTTCTGTTGCCGTCTTGTTGCTTCTCATTCTGATTTTATCCACCTATTTTGGACTCATTTTTTTTCTTTCTGCTTCTCTTGAGAAATTGTTCAAAATTTCTCGATTCTGGATTCTTCCACTCGTTTGGATTTTGGTAGAGTATTGCCGCAATCGTTGGCCAGTCGGCGGTTTTCCATGGGGACAGATCGGATATTCACAGGCGAGATATCCTCTCGTGATCCAAATCGCAGATCTGGCGGGAGTTTACGGAGTAACAGTATTTTTAGTTTGGATAAATTTGGCGGGAGCGGAGATTTTGAAATTATTAGTTCCAAAATGTATTTTTCCTCTCACCCCGACCCTCTCCCCAGAAGAGAGGGTGCCCGTAGAGCGGGTGAGGGGCAAGTTTCTTTTCACCCTCATTCTTTGCTCTGCTGTTTTTATTTATGGTTTTTATTCCAAAAAAAATATCGCTGAAAAAAATCAAAACGCACCCAAACTTCGAGTAGCTCTTCTCCAGGGAAATATCCCGCAAAGTGAAAAGTGGTTGAGGGAAAAATCGAATGAGATTTTGGGGATTTATTTGGGGATGACCCGACAGGCACTTTTGCAGGAGATTGATCTTTTAATCTGGCCGGAGTCTGCCTATCCCTATGAAATTTCCTTGGAGGAGCCGGAGTTTCCGAAACAGTTTCGTTCTTTGTTTGCAGAGTCTGCGAACTTTACGCATGCTTCGAAATTATTGTTTGGCGCGGTGACTTTTGAGGGAAAGCTGCCACCTGAGGCGAGCTATGTTCCACCCGAGTTTCCCATTCATAATAGTGCGCTGCTGGTTGATCCGGTCACGCATGAAATGCAGAGTTATCATAAACAGCATCTGGTTCCCTATGGAGAATATATTCCACTCAAAGAGCTGCTTCCCTTTGTTAAAAAACTGACCGCCCAAATGGGAGAATTTCAACCGGGAAAAATATTCAATCCACTCGTTTTCGGTGAAGTTCGAATCGGATCGCTGATTTGCTACGAAGATGTTTTTCCGGAAATTGCCAGGGGACATGTGAATGCGGGGGCAAATCTGCTTGTGAATTTAAGCAATGATGCCTGGTATGGAAATTCGTCCGCTCTTCCGCAGCACCTGAATTTCTCGATTTTTCGCGCCGTTGAAAATCGCCGATCGCTTGTGAGAGCGACCAATACAGGATCGACCGCTTTCATCGATCCGGTCGGCCATGTACAAATAACTCTTCCAACTTTTACCAAAGATTTGTTAATAGGAGAAACTTCGATCCTTTCTTCCCCACCTACTTTTTACAGCCGGTTTGGAGATGTTTTTGTTTGGGGGGCTGGGGGAGTTTTATTATTCCTGATGATAGGAACCCTATTTGGGAAGACAGAAGTCAGGAGACAGAAAACAGAATGAAAATCTTGATTCTTCTGATTTCTGTCTTCTGAGTTCTGTATTCTTTTTATCATATGTCCAAAGAACTTCATGAGAAAATCGAAAGTCTAAGAAAAAGAGCTGAGGCTCTTGGGAGGCGGCTTTGAAGTCTCTCAAAAAGAGAAGCGAAAGTTAGAACTTGAAGCGTTAGCGCAAGAACCGGATTTCTGGAACGATTCCCAAAATGCCCAAAAAGTTTCCAAAGAATTGAACGATCTCAAAGCGGCTTTGGAAAGCTATCATCGAAGATTTCAATTGATCGAAGAAGCCGAGGTCTTGCTCCAGCTTTCGACCGAAGCGAATGATCCGTCTCATCTTCAGGAAGTCAATCAAGAAATTGAGAAAGCAGAAAAAGAGATAGTTCAGGCAGAACTTGAGGCGATGCTTTCAAGTCCAGAAGACCACTGCTCTGCCATCCTCAATATTAATGCCGGAGCGGGAGGGACAGAGTCGTGCGATTGGGCAAGCATGTTGCTTCGAATGTATCTGAGATATTGCGAACGAAAAGGTTATAAAAATGACATCGTCGATTTTACGCATGGGGATGGGGCGGGATATCGAAGTGTCACCGTGACGGTCAATGGGAGTTATGCGTACGGTTATTTGAAAGCGGAGATCGGAGTTCATCGTTTGGTCCGCATCTCTCCATTTGACGCGAACAAGAGACGGCATACTTCGTTTGCCTCGGTGTTTGTCCATCCACTGATTGATGATGAAATTGTGATCGAGATCAAGCCAGACGATATTAAATTCGAATCATTTCGAGCCGGGGGAGCGGGCGGACAACATGTCCAGAAAAATGAAACGGCGGTTCGGATTACCCATCTTCCTTCCGGGATTGTCGTTCAATGTCAGAACGAGCGAAGCCAAAATCAGAATCGGTTATTGGCGATGAAGATCTTGAAATCGCGTCTCTACGAGGTTGAGCTGGAGAAAAAGAGGGAAAAACAGAGAGAGCTTGAATCGACCAAAAAAGAGAATGCCTGGGGAAGCCAGATTCGCTCTTATGTTCTGCATCCCTATAAAATGGTGAAAGATCATCGGACTGATTATGAGATGGGGGATGCGGAGAAGGTGCTCGATGGGGAGTTGGATCCGTTTATCAAAGAGTTTTTGATTAGTAAGCCTTAGTAGCGGAATGTTGGTTAAATTTTAAGTTTTTGTAGTTTTTTCAATCTTTCACAACTCCCCCTATCCCCCTCTTAATCTTAAGCGGGGGGAATCATAAAAACTCCTCCTCTTAAGATTAAGAGGAGGCCGGGAGGAGTTGTGAAAAGCGTGGCAAAGGCTCATCACTTATAAGTTACCTCCAATGAAATTTGATTGAATGAAACAAATCTTGACCGATTTTGCGCTCCAATGTTAATCGCTATCCGCGATGTTTAACCGAAAAAAACTCCAACTTTTTATTGTTTGTTTTGCCTTTTTTATTTCCTGCTTGCTGAAAGCCGAAGAGAAAAAGATCGGTATTTCGTCCTACGAAATTATCAGCCCGGATAATCAGGCCTATCTTCAAAAAGTGGTTCGAACCACGATCCTCAATAATTTTAAGGAAAAAGAATCTTATACAACCTTAGATCTTTCTTCATCTGCCAAAGATTCCAAAGAGAAAAATTTCAGCCAGATTCTCAAAAAAGAAAAACTCGATGCCTTGGTCACTGGTTCGCTTTTGAAGGTTGGAAGCCGTTTTGAGATCAATTCAGAAATTTATTTTTCTAATTGGTCGGAAGCGGCGATGACTTTTTCTGATAGTGCAGAAAGTATTGATGCTTTACTGCCGGTTTTGAAATCTCATGTCGAAAAACTGAGTTTACAAATCAATAAAATGATCAACCGAAAGATTTCGATTACTCCGAGAGCGAAACCTGAAGTTCCGGTTGACTCCTCCGTGAAACAAACCTCTCCCTCCCTTTCAACCGATGTCACTGTCAAAAGAGGGAGAAAACGGGAACCGGTTGAAATCAGAGATTATCAATGGATCAGCGAGCAGCTCCCCTATGAAGGAAGAGGGATGGTTTACTCTGATTTAGATCAAGATGGTCAAAAGGAATTAGTCTTGATCGGATTGCAACGAGTGTATGTTTATCATTTTGCCCAGAATAAAAAATTGCAGCTGATCGCGACTTATCAGGGAGATTCGCAAGATCATTTTATCCGGGCATATGCGATCGATTTAAATGAAGATAAAAAACCAGAATTAGTCATTTCAAATATCCGAAAAACCCAAGCCTCTTCGATGGTACTCGAGTTTTCGCAGAAAAATTTTAATCCGATCGTCACCCGTTCTCCCTGGATTGTGAAAGTGCTTCCCTGGCAGGGAAAAGAGATTCTTTTGGGTGAGACTTTTACCGGACGCGAAGTGAATTATCATAATATCCAAAAGCTTCAGTTATCGGGAGACAAACTGGTCGAGGCAGGGGAATTTGAAATTCCGCATGAAATCGGAATTTATGGATTGATGCAATTTCCTTTTGATCAAGAGCATCCGAACGGTTTGGCTTATTTAAGTCCATCCGGAAGTCTCAAGTTGTATGAAATCAATGATTCGAAATTCAAGAAGAAAGCAAGTAGTTCTGAATCGTACGGTGGAACAACCAATTTTTTACGTTTAGAAAGAAGAAATATCTTGAATGAAGTTGAGGATGATTTTACTTATATCAATCTGGATCCTGCTCCCTGGCTCGATGAGAATGGTAGAGGTTCGGTGATTGTTGCGAAAAATGATACTTTTTTGAGAAACATGATCGGTACCCGACCGATTAGCAAAAGTAGTTATTTTGTTAAATTGAAATGGGAAGAAATTGGCTTGAGAGAAGCGTGGGTGACCCGGAAAATTGAAGGAGCAATTCTCGACTATCAAATTGTCCAATTTCCTGGTGAAACCGCTTCAAAGCTTTTGGCCGTTTTTTGGTTGAGAGATCCCGGATTTTCGGGAACGATGGGAAAATTTAATTCAGTAGTTGCAATATATGATCTAGATTAGAATGCAGAAATCAGGAGACAGAAATCAGAATACAGAATAAAAACTTTATTTTTCTGACTCCTGATTTCTGACTTCTGTCTCCTGTCTCCTGATTTATTCGGCGGTGTAGCTCAGGTGGTTAGAGCAAACGGCTCATATCCGTTGTGTCCGGGGTTCGAATCCCTGCACCGCCACTCGATTGACCCCTCTGCAATGTCCTGTTTTAAAAGAGGGCAGGGATGAGGGGTTTTTTATTTTTATGATTCAACTTCCTGTTATCGCGATTGTTGGAAAACCGAACGTCGGCAAATCAACTCTGTTCAATCGTCTGCTCGGCAGCAAGCTGGCGCTCGTTTACGATGAACCTGGAATCACTCGCGATCGCCACTACGCCACGATCGAATGGGGGAGAAATCGTTTTACGCTGATTGATACCGGTGGATATGAGCTTGAGCCTGAATCAGCGATTTTTGATCAGATGAGAAAACAGGTGGAAATTGCGATGAGTGAGGCGGATCTCATTCTCTGGGTCGTCGATGGAAGAGAAGAAATTACCGTCGATGAAAGAGAAGTGGGAAAAAAACTTCGTCAAACCGGCAAACCGGTTTTACTCGTCGTCAACAAAATCGATCATACAAAACAAGAGCTGTTATCGAATAATTTTTATGAACTCGGGATCGAAAAAATCTTCGGAGTTTCTGCCGAGCATGGGCGGGGGATTAGTGATTTGTTGGATACAATTGTTGAAACAGTTCCTTGTATCCCCTCTGAAATTATTTCTAAAAATCGAGAATCGGTTGAAATTGTCAAAGAAGAAAAAATAAAAAAAATTCGCGTCACCATTCTTGGTCGTCCGAATGCTGGTAAATCAACCTTGCTGAACTATTTTTTTGGTGCCCCTCGGGCGATTGTCCATTCTGAGCCTGGCACGACGCGAGATCCATTAAACATCTCGATTGAACAAGAGGGAATTGAATTTGAATTTATCGACACCGCTGGAATCCGCAAAAAATCTCATTCCGAAGGGAAAGTTGAAAAAGTTTCCGTGCTCAAAGCACTGAGAAGTTTGGAGAAAAGCGATGTTGCTCTCCTCCTCATCGACGCAGAAGATAGCATCACCGCCCAAGATGGAAAAATCGCGCAGAAGATTTTGGAAAAATATAAACCGTTTTTGATCTTGGTAAATAAATGGGATCTCGTCGACGAGAAAACCGAATGGCAGGAGTTTAAAAGAGAGATCGGTTTGAGAAACGAAACCGTTTCGTTTGTTCCGCTCTTTCCGATTTCTGCAAAAACCGGAAGAGGAATTTCCAGAATCTTTCGCGAAATCAAAAAAGTTTATGAGGAGAGTCGAAGACGTTTGACCACCGGTGAGTTGAATCGGGTATTTCAGGAGATGTTATCTGCCCATCCGCCCCCCACCGTTGCTGGAAAATCGATCAATCTTTTTTATATGACGCAAACCGGCGAAGCTCCACCCCGCTTTGTTGTCATGACGAATCGTCCCACCCTGATTCCTGAAACTTACAAGCGATACCTTATTGGAAGTTTGAGAAAAAAGTTTTCTTTTCGTGGGGTTCCGATCCGGTTGGAGTTTAAGGCTCGGAAGAAAAAACGTTTTCACGGATAATTCTTGCATGAAAAAATACGAACTTTTTTCCCTTCCTGATTCGCGGGAAGAAATTCTATGTCCCTCGACTCCCAGTTTGTCAGACTTTGATCTGAATCACTCACGTTACGCGATTTTTTGTAATTTTTTTGTAACTACTCAGGTCATTCCCAATGATTGTCATCCCCGAAGGTTTTTTCGGGGATCCCCCTACTCAACAATTGAATGAGGGGGATTCCCCTGCCTGCCGGCAAGGCACGGTGCCCAAAAGCCTGCAGGAATGACAGTAATTTTGGACGAGCTGAGTAGTTACCTCGCGAAGTTTTACGATTTCTTACTTTATCCGCTCCCATAGATTTCTGATCTCCCCCGTTCTCAGTGCTGTTACGGGAGATCGAAACAAAACTTGCCAAGAAGGGAATATTCGTGAGAGAGGCTTCTCGTGGCAATGAACAACAAAAATTCTGATCCAAAACAAAAAAAGAAAAATATCCAAAAGAAGATTCAGTTCTCGGTTTGGTATCTGGTGATCGGGCTGATCCTCGTTACTTTTTTGAACAATTATTATTTCAGCCGAACCGCTCTGAAAACGATTCCGTATAATCAGTTCAAACAATGGATCGCTTCGAATGAAGTCGCGCAGGTCAATCTCTTCAAAGAAAATATTCAGGGAATTTTAAAAGATGGTTCTTCTCATATTGAAAATGGAAATAAAAGTTTTCAAACAGTTCGAGTAGACGATAAAGATTTGGTCAGCGAGCTTCAAAAAGCAGGTGTAGAATATTCGGGAAAAATCGAAGATACCCGTTTGAAAGATCTTTTCTTCGTCTGGATTTTACCGCTCGGGATTCTGTTTTTAATCTGGAATTTTTTGCTTCGAAGAATGAACCCGGGCGCCGGAATTTTGAGTTTTGGAAAAAGCAAGGCGAAGCTTTATGCCAAAAGTGAAACCGGTATTACCTTTGAAGATGTTGCCGGAGTCGACGAAGCGAAAGAAGAGTTGAAAGAGATTGTCGAGTTTTTAAAAAATCCCCAAAAATTTAAAAAGATCGGCGGGAAAATCCCCAAAGGAGTCATGCTTGTCGGTTCTCCTGGAACCGGTAAAACCCTTCTCGCGAGGGCATTAGCGGGCGAGGCAAAGGTTCCATTTTTCTCTCTTTCCGGATCTGATTTCGTCGAGATGTTCGTCGGTGTCGGCGCCGCGAGAGTTCGCGATCTGTTTCAACAGGCGCAAACCTCTGCTCCGTGCATTATTTTTATCGATGAACTCGATGCGATTGGACGAGCGCGAGGAGTGTCGATCGCCTCACCTCACGAAGAACGCGAACAGACACTGAATCAGCTTTTGGCAGAGATGGATGGGTTTGATCCGAACGTCGGAGTGATTGTCGTTGCGGCAACGAATCGTCCTGAAATCCTTGATCCTGCACTTCTTCGCCCGGGTCGATTTGATCGTCATATCGTCGTCGACAAGCCTGATCTCAAAGGGAGAGAAGATATTCTTCGCGTTCATGTCCGAAAAGTAAAAATATCCAAAGAGGTTGATTTAAAAACAATCGCCCAAAGAACCCCCGGATTCGTCGGAGCAGATCTCGCCAATATCATCAACGAAGCGGCTTTGCTGGCGGCTAGAAAAGATAAAACAGAAGCATCGATGATAGAATTTGAGGCAGCGATTGACCGGGTGATTGCCGGTCTCGAAAAGAAAAGTCGTGTGATGAATAAAATGGAAAAAGAGATCACCGCGTATCATGAAGCGGGCCATACCGTAGTGGCGATGAGTATCAAAGGGGCAGATCCGGTCCACAAGGTCACTATCATTCCACGTGGCATAGGTGCCTTGGGATTTACGTTGCAGCTTCCGACCGAAGATCGTTATCTGATGACCCGCTCCGAACTGTTTGACCGGATCGCGGTTCTGTTAGGAGGGAGAGTGGCGGAGAAGCTGATTTTTAATGAGATCTCCACCGGTGCCGAAAATGATCTGAAACGGGCCACTGAAATTATCAAAAGCATGATCAAAGAATATGGGATGAGTGAAAAACTCGGAATGGTCACTTTTGAGAAAGAGCGTCGCCCATACTTTTTGGAAGGATCGATGCAGTCGACTCGGGAATATAGCGAATGGACTGCGCAAGAGATCGATCGCGAGATTAAAGAGGCGATTGATTTAAGTGCCAAGCGGGTAGAGGGCTTGTTGGTTGAAAATAAAGATAAGCTAGAAAAATTGGCAAAGCGGCTTTTGGAAGTTGAAGTGGTGGAGAAAGAAGAGTTGATTCAGATGTTTTCTTAAAAAATTGAATCCCGAAGAGAGCTCTTAGGGGGAGCTTGATTTTCCCTCCATTGATTGTCCGGTCTTTATTGTGGATTCAAGATTTAATCATTCCAACTACTTATAAAAACACTAATGCAACGCATCAAAAAAACAGAACAGGATCAAGGAGTTAAACCTTGACTCTCTTTGTCCAACCTTGATACTCTTTTAGGATATTTAGTTAAACTTATTGGTAATTGAAAAAACATTAATCCCATACCCACCGGGGTTTCTTTATAGGGCATTTCATTTTGTCCCATAGGAGGTATGTCATGAAGGTTAAAGTTCTTGCGTTTTTGTTCGTTTTTGGCTGTTTATCAGTTCTAGTTGGAAAAAGTTCTTATGCGAATGTCAAAGAGTGTGACCAAGAGATCTGCAGTTTTCACTCCTCTTCCTCTTCCCAGTTTTTCCTCGATGATGTCAACGAATTGCCCGAAATTGATGATTTAACCGCGATTCCAACCGATGGAAGATTTTGGCCGGTCGATGGGATTTTGACCGGGCATTTTGGAAAATGGCGTGGGGGAAGACATCGAGGGCATGTTCATGTTGGGGTTGATATTGCTGCTCCTCGAGGGACTTTGATTTCTTCTCCTCTTGAAGGAACGGTCAGTTTCGTAGGACGCAAAGGGGGATATGGTCTGACGATTATCATTGACCATGGCAATGGTGTTTCCACTCTCTACGGTCATAATTCAGCCATCATGGTAGAAGAAGGGGATTCGATTCGCAAAGGTCAAAAAATTTCAAAAGTTGGTTCTTCCGGTCGTAGCACTGGGCCGCATTTGCATTATGAGGTCAGATTAGAAGGGCAACCGGTCAATCCACTTGCTTGGACGAATAAGCTTCAGACTGTAAAATTGTAAATTTAATTGTTTGATCTGAAATGGCCCATCGGTTTGATTGAATCGATGGGCTTTTTTTTGCGAAAACTCTTATTACTCTTCGTGATGGGAGTTGATTGCTTTTTATGTGTAGACGCGCAGAAGGGGGTTTTGAAAAGACATTGAACTATTTCACGAGTTTTTTATTAGCTCACTACTTCTAATTCAGGAGCGGTAGACTCTTCTTCGCCAGGTCTGGTCCAGTCGGCATTTTCGGCATCATCTGCAAGACTTTTGAGATGTTTTTCGTAATCTTTTCGGACGCTATTATCGTGAAGGTTTCTTGAAATCACTCGGGTGTCGTAGGTTTTTTTTCCGATTTTTGGCATAGGGGAATCAAGAATACAGGAGACAGGAGACAGAAGTCAGAAAAAGAAACTACTCTTTTTTTGTATTCTGAATTCTGTCTCCTGCATTCTTTTTTTTAGGGTTTTTCAATCTCCATCAAGATTTTTCCATTCTTGAAAATTCGGACATCTCCGGTCGATTCGGAGATAACGATCGCGATTGCGTTTGTCAAGGCAGTAATGCCGGCCGCGGCAATATGACGGGAGCCAAGGCCACGCGGGATTTCTTCGGCATCCGAGGCAGCTCCGAGATATCGGCCTGCCGTGAGAACTGTGCCATCATCTGCGATAATAAAGGCACCATCGATGGAAGCGAATTCCCGAATGGTTTCTTTCAGTTGTGGATTTAAAATGTTTCGTTCTTCTTCGGTATATCCCTTAAACGGATTGATGATCATCTGCTTCGAAAGTTGCATCACCCGCTCTTGATCTCCGATGACAAAAATGGTTCCGACCGTTTTTCCCTCTTTTCCTTTCATCGCCAGTTCAACCGCCAAGGCAAGCAGATGTTCAAAAACCTCCGGTTTTACCGAGTCTGAAATCCCCACAATATTTTTGGTCGTAATGATTTCAGCCTCTTTGCCGATTTCGATCAGAAGCAAAGTGTCGAGCAGTCTCAGTTCGGAGGTTCCGCTTAAAAAAACAATCCGGTCACCGGTTCCCACCAATTGTTGAGAGATTGCGAGAGCCATCGCCAGCTTGATCAGGCCAAGTCGCCCGAGATTGATTTTGGGGATTAAAATGATCTTTTTGACATGCGCTTCCAACTCATGCAGCTCACTGGTCTGTTTTTTACTGACCAAAATCAATTCACAATTTTTTGGGAGATTTTCCGGAATTTTCAATTCATCGAGTGAATCGATATAAATGAAAAGTACCCGCGCTTTGATGCTTTTTGCGACATCGAGTGCAGATTTTAACATTGCCTGGTTAATTGCTTTCATATTGATTTTGGATCAGTTTGTTTTCTTTGAAGAAAGTTATGGGTAAAGCCCTCTTACCAACATCGCCTGTGAAACCGAATGAATTCCTGTCATTAAAGCGGCCATTCGGTGAGTGACCTTTTTTTCTTCAGCCGTTTTCATCAAATTATCAAACGCCTTTTTGATGATTTCGTAGAGACGCTGGTTGATCTCTTTTTCACTCCAGAAAAAATTCTGCAGATCCTGAACCCATTCAAAGTAGGAGACAATGACTCCTCCTGCATTTGCCAGAATGTCTGGAATGAGAAAAATTTCCGGCCGATCATTCAATACTTTATCAGCCTCCAAAGTACAAGGACCGTTTGCCGCTTCTGCCAAAATTTTGCATTGCAGTTTCTCGGCAATCGGGCCGGTGATGGTTCCTTCACATGCCGCTGGAATCAGCACTTCCACCGGGAGTTTTAAAAGATCTTCATTGGAGATTTTTTCAGCTTCTTTAAATCCCTCCAACATTTTATGTTTTTGGATATGGTCGCAAACTTTGTCGAACGGAATCCCTTTTGGATTGTAAAGTCCACTCCATTGATCGCTGATTGCGACGACTTTGCATCCGATTTTTTCTATCTTTCGATAGGCGGCAGTTCCGACATTTCCGAAACCTTGGATCGCAACCCGAGTCGAATCGTCCAGGTTTAAATTGGTTTTTTTGGCCGCCTCGATCACCGTATAAACCACTCCACGACCGGTAGACTCTTTTCTTCCGAGCGATCCACCGATCACAACCGGTTTTCCGGTGACAATCGCCGGAATCGAATAACCTTTCATTTCACTGTAGGTATCCATCATCCAGGCCATCACCTGTTCGTTGGTTCCCATGTCAGGCGCAGGGACATCGTTGTCTGGACCGATAAAGTTGGCGATTTCGTAGGTATATCTTCGCGTCATTCTCTGCAGCTCGCCACGGGAAAGGGGAAGCGGATCAATCTGAACTCCCCCCTTGGCACCTCCGAGCGGGAGGTTGACCAGGGCGCATTTCCAGGTCATGAGCATGGCGAGAGCTGCCGTCTCTCCCAGGGAAACATTGGCGTTGAAGCGAATTCCACCTTTATAGGGGCCAAGGGCATCGTTGTGTTGAACCCGATATCCCGGGACGACGCAAACTTGATTGTTATCCATTCGAAATGGAATGGAGACGATGATGGCGCGATTCGGAATTCGAAGTCTTGCATGAATGTTTTCATCCAACGAAAGTGTGTGGCAAGCTTCGTCAAATTGGGTTTGAACCTGTTTGAAAAGTAGACTGTCCCATTCGATGGAAAAAGAATTCATAAAGGTAAAATTTTCACCAATTCAATTTTGGTGTTTTATAGATCAGTTTATGACATTCAATTGAGGGGGCAAAACCTTGAACCCCTAGCAGCTTTGCTATAAAACACCAAAATTGAATCGATGAAAAACTCTCTGATATTGAAGAATTAGTGATTGTTTGACCTCTAAACATTCATTATTATACGGGTCACTTATGAAAAAGAATAATTTTTTTTGGTTTTTTCTGATCTTTCTGACTTTTTTTTCCTATTCTCTTCATTCCCAGGAAGAATCGAGAAAAAATCCTTTTTCAGTCGAGTGGGATGATTCAGTCCAATCGTTGAAAAGAGGGGAAAAATACGAACTGAAAATCCGGTTTCATGTTCCGAACGGTTTTTTTCTTTATCATGATAAAACCACGATTGATCTGACTCAGCTCGGCGGTCTCGTTCAACTTCAGAAAAAATCTCCCAAGCCTGAAAAAAGATTCGATCCCTTTTTCAAAAAAGAGACCGAGGTTTATTTTCATGATTTTGAGATCAGTTATCTCTTCAAAATCCCCTCCAATCTAGATCTAGGCAGACAAACACTTGAAGGGGAAATTCGGTATCAAGGTTGTTCGAACGATTTTTGCTATAGTCCCCAAAAAATGAATTTAATGATTCCGGTTGAGATTGTGGCGGTTTCGAAATCTCCGGAGTCGGCTCCGGTGAAAGCAGCCATAGAATCTCGACCCTTGCAGAAAGAAAAACCTGTTTTCATTCCCTCCAATTCCACCAGCGTAAAAAAAAACAGTAGTATTTGGTCGGTGCTCAGAGAAGGAAAGCTTGAGCAATTGGGAGAACTCAACCGGTTTTTACTTGCTTTCATTGTTTTTTTGGCCGGGCTTTTGACCGATCTTACCCCGTGTGTTCTTCCGATTATTCCGCTGACCTTGGCGGTGGTCGGAATTCAGAAGCAGCGTTCTCTATTGAAAAATTTCAGTTTGTCTTTGTCCCTCGTAGTCGGAATTTCTGTAACCTATGCCTGTTTGGGTCTTCTTTCCTCTCTTCTCGGTCTTCGGTTGGGCTTTCTTTTTCAAAGCCGCTATTTTTTGGGGTTTTTGATTCTGTTTTATCTGTTGATGGGTTTGGGACTTCTGGGAGTTATCCGATTTCAACTTCCGTTATCCGCCAGAAACTTTTTCGGAAAAATGGGTGGAAGTGGTTATGTCGGCTCTTTCCTCGCCGGTTTAACGCTTGGGTTCATTGCCTCTCCCTGCGTCGGTCCCCTCATGGGGCCACTGCTTCTTTTGGTTGCACAAGGGCAAAGTCTTTGGTGGGGAGCGATGCTGCTTTTTATTTACGGGTTAGGGATGGGGATGATTTTTCTGATCGGCGGAACTTTTTACTCGAGTTTCGGTTCGAAGATTCGGGGAGGAAACTACACCCAAATCATCCAGAAAATTTTGGCCGTTTTTATTTTGTTGCCTGCCATTTATTATGGTTCGATCTTATATTCGCAATTCAGGGGAATTTCCGATTCGAAAGGTTGGAAACATTCTCTCTCCGAAGGTTTTGAAATCGCCAAAAAAGAGAATAAACCGATTCTGATCGATTTTTATGCAGATTGGTGTTTGCCTTGTCTCGAAATTGATCGTAAAACATTTCATCATCCAAAAGTAGAAGAAGAGCTTCAAAAGATTGTTCCGATCAAAATTGATTGTACGCTCGAAAGTAGTTTTTGTTCCGAGGCAGTGAATCGCTTTCAGGTGGTTGGTTGGCCAACGATTCTGTTTTTGGATAAAAACCAGAATTTGCAGAAAGATCTTTCCGTGGTTGGCGGATTTGTCGGCCCTGAGCGAATGTTAGAGTTATTGGAAACATTGAAAAAAAGATAAACTTCCATGGCAATTTCTACCGAAGATATCTTAAGCGAGATCAAACTCCCCGATTACAAAGGACGCCATGTCTTTACGGCAAAATTACGTTTGGTGATCTTTGTTGTTTTTTGGGTCGTTTACGCCATCTATTTTGAGGGGAGTTGGCAGGCGTCGCTTTTTATTCCGGTCGGGATTTCTCTTGCCTTTTTGGTGACCGGAATTTGTTACAACAATATTTTAAAGAGTCGCGCGATTGTCTGGTCATTTTTACTTGAGATGATTGCCGATCTTTTTTCAATTACGCTGATTGTCTACATGACCGGCTCCGAGAAAAGCCAGTTTTTCACTTTTTATATTCTTTATGTGTTGGCCGCTGGAACTTTTTATTCGAACCTCATCGGATTTGTCTCTGCCATACTTTCTTTTCTTTATTTTGGTGGATGGGTGTTGCTGCTGTATTTGAAAGTGATCAGTCATTTTCACTATCCGGTTGAAAACCTGTTTCTTTCTGAAAAAAGTTCA
>CAZSRQ010000058.1:0-14603 GCA_964609335.1 uncultured Pseudomonadota bacterium | reverse complement strand
ATAAGATCCCCGAATATTTTAAAGATAAAATCGACCAGAAAAGTTATCAGAAAGGAATCGACTATAATCTTCAAAAGTCCAGATTTGGTCTTCTGATCCAATGGATTGGGGTGGTGCTGACTCTGACTGTTATTTTCGGAGAAGGGTTTTTCTATTTTGACCAATGGTTATCTTCCTTGGTCAATGCAAACACTCTTCATTATTCGGTCGTCTATTGCCTGAGTATTGCCCTGTTGCTGATGGTTTTGAACATTCCCGTTTCTCTTTATTCCCATTTTGTCATCGAAGAAAAATATGGATTCAATAAAATGACCGCCAAAATTTTTATTTTTGACTTTTTGAAAGGATTGATCTTGAGCCTCATCTTGGGAATACCGCTGCTCTATCTGCTGTTTTGGCTTTATGAGGCGAGTGGCGAATATTGGTGGCTCTGGGCTTTCTTCTCTTTTTTTGGGTTTGAACTTTTTATCGCAGCGGTTTATCCAACCTGGATCGCCCCGTTATTCAACCAATTCATTCCGCTTTCGGATGGATCCTTAAAAGAGGCGATTTTTGAAATTGCCCGCCGGATCAATTTTAAAATGTCCGGAATTTTTACTATTGATGGATCGAAACGTTCCACTCATTCAAATGCCTATTTTGCCGGAATTGGAAAAATGCGCCGAATTGTTCTTTTCGATACGTTGGTCAGCCAGTTCACAGAACCAGAAATTGTTTCGGTTCTTGCGCATGAAATGGGGCACAACAAAAAACGACATATTCAAAAACAGCTTCTGCTTTCTTTTTTCTCCGGTCTTTTTGGTTTCTGGATTTTGTCTCTCGTGATGAATTGGGAGCCGTTCTATCAGGCCTTTAATGCAGGAGCGCCGGCACCCCATAAAGCACTCGTCTTGTTGGCTCTCTTTAGCGGACATTTTACTTTCATGTTTACACCGCTGATGAATTATCTTTCGAGAAAATACGAGTATGAAGCAGACCGTTTTTCAGTCGAAGTGACCAAAGACGAAGATTCAATGACCTCTTCTTTGGTAAAACTTTCGAAAGAAAATCTTTCAAATCTGACGCCCGATCCTCTTTACAGTTTTTATCATTATAGTCATCCGACAACGCTTGAGCGAATTGAAGCGCTGCAAAATCTTTTCATCACCGAATCTGGCGATACGCTTCGTATAAAGTGATGCCGACTGCGGTGGCAAGATTTAAGCTCCTGACCGGTCCCCACATCGGAAGGGTGAGGGTAGAGTGGGGGTTCTTTTCCAAAATTTCCCTGGGGAGTCCATGCCCTTCATTTCCGAACACAAGAATATCCTCTGACTGATACTGAACTTTTGAATAGACCGTTTTTCCTTGGGTACTCAGATACCAAAAACGGGAATTTGGATTTTCTTCCCGAATTTCCTGAAGCGAGTCGACCGTTTTCAAACGAAGATTTTCCCAATAGTCGAGTCCGGCTCTTTTGATCTCTTTTGAATCGATAAAAAAACCGAGTGGACGAACAAGGTAAAGCTCGGTATCAGTGGCAACACAAAGTCTGCCGATATTTCCGGTGTTTTGGGGAATTTGGGGTTGGTATAAAACCACTTTCATAGTAGGCCTTTAAATTCAAAAAATTCTAACCAGTTTTAAAAGGATTTCAAAATGTCGCAAGGAAAATTTGTTCTAGGTTTGTTTTTATTGGGTGCAACGGTCGGCTCCTTTATGGATGGTTTTCATACCTATAGTCACACGACAGTATACGCACATCCGGTTTTTCTAAAGATGGCTTGGTGGGTTCCTCTGCTCTTCGGATCCGCCTATGTTTTTATCGGGGTTTCCCATGTCGACTTCTATAAATTTTTTAAACCGAAAAAAGAGTTTTTGGGATGGGATCGGGTTATCCTCAGCTTTTTTTTATTTGGCCTTGTTTATTTCGCAAGTGCTTTTCTTCATACCGAAAATTCGTTTAAAGTCATTCTGCTCTATAGCAGTGCCATTTTGATCTGGATGTTTTTCAGCGGCCACTGGCAGGGGATTTTGCTTGCTCTATTAACCGGTTTGGCCGGAAGTTCGATTGAAATTCTTTTGTCGCATTACAAAACCTTCTCTTATCTTCAACCCGATATTTGGGGAATTCCATATTGGCTTCCTGCCCTTTATATGTGTGGATCGATTGCAGCTGGAAATCTGGTAAGAAAGCTACAGGTGATATAGAAAGAAGGAGGGAGGATGTTATCCTTGTTATCAATTTTTTGAATTGACAATTTTAAGATAAAAAATAAAAACATTTCGAATGAAATACTCGGTTGTTCTTTCAGAAGAAGGCGTACTTCTCTCCGAAAAACTTTTTAAAAAACATTTCGAAATTTCTTGAGTTTTTGGCAAACACTTTTCTCCCCAATCATTTTTTATCAGGAGCATAAAATGCAATTTCAAATGAAGTCGGTTAAAGATCGTCTCCTCAGCTGAAGCAGGCTCTGTCTTGATTCGCGAAGAAAAGTTTGAGGAGGGAATCCCATATTTGGGGCAGGCAGAAAAAATTGCTCTTCAGCTGAAAGATTTTATCCATCGAGATTCGAGAGAATCAAATCTTCAGCTTCACTTGATCTTTGAGGAGTTGAAAATCAAACCGGAGGATTTAGATTTGAATTGGAAAGACCAAGCAACAAATTTGAAGAGGGCTTAAAATGAAAAAAGGCAATTACCTCAAAGAATCCTTGGGAACGATGGTTGTTTTTCTCCTTCCTTCTCTCAAGCTGAAAAAAAGGGATAAAAAGGGAGAGGCGTTTGAAGATAAAATTCATCAGTTTTTGCTGAAACATTTTGATGGATATACCGCTGCAGCAGGAAATATTTTTGGTTACTGGAAAAATCATCGTGGAAAAGAATTCTACGGAGAACACAAAGAATATAAAGTTTCCTTTCTCGATCAGACAAAAATTCCCGATCTCGAAAATTTCATTGCACGAATTGGATTTGAAATGGGGGAGGATAGTATCTATCTCGAAACCGGTGATCGCTCTTGGCTCGTTTATCCTGAAAAATAAGATGAGCTTTCTTCTCATGAATTCCCAAGAAATTTATTATTCGTTTCGAAATCATCATGCTTCCCAAAATTTGATTCTGATTCATGGGGCGGGAGGTTCTGAAGCGTTCTGGCCATTGCCATTCAAAAAAAATCAAATCGCCAATTATTATGCAATCGATCTTCCGGGACATGGCAAATCGAAACGAAAAGGTTTTACCTCCATTTCTCAATATGCAGAGCTGGTACAGAATTTTGTTGAAAAGCTGAAATTAAACCATGTGGTTCTTCTGGGGCATTCGATGGGGGGAGCGATTGCCTTATCGGTCGCTCTTCAAAGGCCCGCTTGGTTGAGCCGTCTCGTTTTGATCGGTGCTGGAGGAAAGCTGACCGTTCATCCTCTCCTTCTTGAAAAACTTCAAAATGATTTTGAAGGGGCGATTGAACTGATTTTGAAAAATATTTATGGGGATCAGATTTCTTCTCTGCTGATGGCCGAAGCAAAACGTTCTCTTCACCGAATTGGGCAACAGACTTTGCTCAACGATTTTATCGCCTGCAATCAGTTTGATCAGATTGATCGTTTGCACGAAATTAAAATTCCGACTTTGGTGATTGTCGGAGAAAAAGATCGAAGTACCCCGGTTGAATATTCAGAACTTTTACACTCCAAGATTCAGGGCTCTACGCTCAAGATTATTCCTGATGGACATCACATGGTTTTTTTAGAACAACCTGAAGAGGTGAATAAAGAATTGATTCATTTTCTTGGCTGATCTATGAAACCGAATCCCAAAACTGGTTCAATTTTTTGAAAGGATTCTTATGCGAAAACCAATTCTTTTTGCAGTTTTTATTCTCTTGCTGATGTTTCCAGTCTCATCTCGCGCGGGAGATCTGAATATCAATCTTTTTAATCCCAATTCGGCCGATCAAACCCAATTGGCAAATGCCTATTCAAAAAATTATGGATTCAGTCCAGCCCAAATTATACCGGCACTTGCAGGACCTGCGACCGAGATTCCTCTTATTCTGCAAATTGCGAAAAGTGCCGGTACTCTTCCCCTCAAAATTTGGTCGATGAGAAAATTGGGATTGAGTTACGCAAATATTCTGAAACATTACGCGCTCCCCTCGACGATTTTGGTCAATTCGACTACCCCTTATGAAAAGTTTGGAGCTCTTCTGCAGCCGGTTGCCGATTATACAAGACAATACAAAAACAGATGGCCTTCCAATATTTCACTCTCGGATCCGGTTTTAATCGAACTCGGAAAGCTGAAGCATTTTACCCACTATGTCAAAATCCCGTCCGCCCAGATTGTTTCACTTCCGGCCGATCCTTCTCGTTTTGTCCATTTGGTTTTAGAGCCGCAGGCACCTTCTCCCTATTTTATCCCTCCCGGTCAGGCGAAAAAAATCGGGCTTTGGGAACCTCCGGGACAAGCGAAAAAACGGGAGCAAGAAGAACGGGATCATCCCCGAAAGAAAGAAAAACGAGACGATGACTTTGCCTTTTTCAAAAAGAAGTATGAAAAATGGATGGATGAAGAGAAGCATTCCCCCGGCCATAGAAACAAGAAGGGGAGAGAAGAAAATGACGAACATGAAGATCACCCTCGTCACAGAAAATCCAAAAAGGACGAATATTCAAACTACGAGTGAATCGCCCCATCCCCCAAGGCAAGCGCTGTCTCTTTGACCACTTCTGACAAGGTCGGATGGGCATGAATCGTTCGGGCGATATCTTCTGCACTCGCTGAAAATTCCATTGCGACGACAAGTTCATGAATCAGATCCGAGGCTCTCGGCCCTAGAATGTGGGCACCCAGGAGCCGATCTGTTTTTTTATCGGCGATCAGTTTGACAAACCCCTCTTTTTTTCCAAGCGCGAGTGCTCTTCCGTTTGCCAAGAACGGAAATTTTGCAGTTTTGTAATCAAGATTTTTTTGTTTGGCCTCTTCTTCCGTGATTCCAACCGAGGCAACTTCTGGATCGGTATAAATTACACTCGGGATCGTGTTGTAATTTACATGACCCGCCTGTCCTGCAAGAATTTCCGCCACTGCAACCCCTTCTTCAGAGGCTTTATGGGCAAGCATTGGGCCACGAATCAGATCCCCAATCGCATAAATTCCTGAGGTTGAAGTCTCGAACTTTTCGTTCACTTTGATTCGACCTTTATCGTCGGTTTTGATTTCGGCTTCCTTTAATCCCAGCCCTTCCGTCATCGGTTTTCTTCCGACGGCAACCAAGAGACAGTCAGCCTCTAAAATTGTTTCTCCTTTTTTTGGATCTTCAATGGTTACCTGAACCGTTCCGTTCTTTTCTTCGACTTTTTTGACTTTACTAGAGAGCTGAAATTTCATCCCCTGTCTTTGCAGAAGACGTTGAAAAGTTCGGCCGATCTCTTCATCCATCCTCGGGACAATTTTATCGAACGCCTCAACGACTGTTACTTCACTCCCCAGTCTTAAATAAACAGATCCGAGCTCAAGCCCAATATATCCCCCTCCGATGACGATCATTTTTTTCGGAATAAACGAGAGTGACAGAGCGCCGGTCGAATCGACCATGTTTTTCTGGTTGATTTTCAAAAAGGGGAGTTCAATCGGAATGCTGCCGGTTGCAATAATAATATTTTTCGCCCGAAGCTCTGAATTTCCCTCCGCTTGCTGAACGACAACGGTTCGATCTTTTCTGATTTGAGCGGTGCCGAAAATTCGGGCGATCTTGTTTTTCTTGAATAATCCTTCGACCCCTTTCGTGAGCTGGCCCACCACCTGATCTTTTCGCGACAAAAACTGTTGAAGATTGAAAGATAGGTTTCCGATTTCTATTCCGTGATCTTTGAATTTTTCTTTTGCCTCCAGATAGAGTTCCGAAGACTCCAAAAGCGCTTTCGAGGGGATACAGCCGACATTCAAACAGGTTCCGCCGAGCGTTTTCTCTTTTTCGACACAGGCGACTTTCATTCCGAGCTGGGCGGCGCGAATTGAGGCAACATAGCCTCCCGGGCCAGCTCCAATGACGATGAGATCGAAAGGTGATTCAGACATTTTATCTCCTTAAAATGGGGCGGATTTTTCTTTTTACTTCTCTTCATGTAACTACTCAGGTGTCCAATAGGGACATGGTGAGCGTAGTGCAACGGAGTCGAACCATCCATTGAGTGCACTCGAGTGATGGTTCGACAGGCTCACCATGTCCCATTTGTATAAAATTTATTGAGGGACCTGAGTAGTTACCTCTTCACTTCTTTCTGCATCTCTTTCATAAACTCTTGTTTTCTGTCCATTCTTAATAGTTTTTTCATGTCACAGTTTCTGACGAGCTAGATCTCTGGCGTTTTTTCGTTCTTTCTCGACTTTCGATTGAAGATCTTCCGAAGAGGTTCGGGACAGATCTCCATTCAGGGGAGATCTTTCACCAAACTTTGTCGATTGTCCGCGTCGTTTCCAGAATTCTCCCTCTTGGGGTCTGGAGTTTTTTTGTCGAAGAGAGTTTTTTCTGAGGGAAGGGTTTGTTTTATGGGAGTCTTTCTTGCGTCAAAGGTGTGTCAAAATCATTTTTAATCGCGTCATGAATACTTCCTCTCCCGTCAAGGGGAGAAGGGGTTGCTAGGTTAATACTTTTTCCTCCCCGTTTCCCAAAGTGCCCGCAAAATCCCTTTCACCTTCTGCCAAAAATTCCCGGTCAAATTTCTGCTGAGATATTTAAGCGTATTATAAAGTTTCTGATTATAACCAAACCACCAGAAATCCTGGATGAACGGAAGGGTATTGGTATGGATATGTTTGATATGCACCAACTCATGAAGCCCGATTTTTCCGTGGGTTCTTCCAAAGCCGCTCTGGTTCAATCCTCCCCAGGGAGTTTGCGCAATCGCGTAGCTGTAGGTGCATTCGTTGATCATGACGGTTCCGGTTCGGATTTGACTTGCCAGTTTTTCTCCCCGTTTCAGGTCTTTTGTCCAGACAGAAGCGGTGAGGCCGTAAACAGAATCATTTGCGAGTCGGATCGCTTCTTCCTCGGTTTTGAAAGTCATGATCGGAAGGGTTGGGCCAAAAGTTTCTTCGGTCATGCAACGGAAGGTATGATTGACCTTCGTTAAAACGGTCGGCTTGAAAAAATAACCGGGATATTTTGGATCCCGCTCTCCGCCGGTCAGAATTTTTGCGCCACGCTCTTTCGCCTCTTGGATCTGGGATTCGACAATTTTCAACTGAGCCTCTGTCGTGAGCGGGCCGATATCGATTTCATGCTCTTTTCCGATTCCCTGTTTCAGTTTTTTGGTTTTTTCGACAATCTTTTCAATCAGGCGATCGGCGATTTTTTCGTCGACATAAAGTCGTTCGACCGAGGCACAGACCTGTCCCGCATTGCAGAACGCTCCCCAGACCGCCGCTTTTGCGGCATTTTCGAGATCGGCATCGTGGCAGACGATCATCGGATCTTTTCCACCGAGCTCCAGAGTACACGGAATCAGGCGTTTGGAGCAGATCTCCATGACCCGTTTTCCGATTCGGACACTTCCGGTAAAAACGACCTTGTTGAGATCGGCATTTAAAAGCGCTTCGCCGGTTTCTGCCCCACCCGGTAAATGGCTAAAAACCCCTTTTGGAAGATGGATCGCATGAAAAATTTCTTCAATCTTAAATCCAACATTTGCGGTTGCATCGGCCGGTTTCAGCAAAACCGTATTTCCGGTCATGAGTGCCATGACAATCCCGCTCATCGGAATCGAGAATGGGAAATTCCAGGGAGAGATGATTCCGACAACCCCCATCGGTTCATACTGAATCTTTGAACGGCGACCGAGAATTCCCATCACTCCAATCGGGATTTTTTCAGGCTTCAAAAGGGATTCTGTGTTTTTTGCAAAGTAATAAATCAGGTCGCAAACCGGCAAGAGATCGGAAGAGATCGCTTCGGTTTTGGGTTTCCCGTTACTCTCTGAAATGACATTGGCGATTTCATCGAGGTGATCCAGAATATATTCTCTTGCCTTGAGAAGATAATTGCCACGTTCTGAATAGGAAAGATTCGACCAGGTTTCGAAAGCTTCGTGAGCTTCGGCTACCGATTTTAAAACCTGTTCACTGGAGAAAGGTTGAAAAGTTCTGATTTCGGCAAGAGTCGCCGGATTTTTTTCGGTGATGGTATTCATAATCAAGAATGAAAATAGGCGAGCCCGAGATAAAACGCTGCCAATCCCAATGGAACTCCGAGCCAGGTAAACCGGATTTTTCGACTCCAATGTTCGAGGGAGTCGAGATAGTTTATTTTTGTGTAACGAATGACGACCAGGATGGCGCAATAGAGATTGATAAGAATGGCAACCAGTCCCAGAATGATTTTCACCAGAAGAATAGTCGAAAAAACTTCGGTTCTTTGAACCAAAAAAATTCCGGTGATCAAGACCGCCAAAACGACCGGAATTTCGAAGCAGAGATCAATCCAAAAGTGGAGTTTGGAGGTTTGCAAGGCATGCAATTTTTTGGAGCCTTTCAGTTCAATGATTGTCTCGGCCAAGATGAGCCCTAGCCAGGTAAAAATCAGCATTAAATGAATCGTTTTTAGAAGGCTCATGGTTTAACCCAAAAAAGCGGCCCGAATTGCCGGAGTCAAAAAAACGAGTCGATCATGAAAAAACTCGAAAACAAATCCGAACAAAAACCAGACAGGGGCATAATCCCACCGAATATAACCATAAAATGAAAAACGGGAATAGGCATAGTCCCAGGGACAACGGCCGGTGGTTTTTTTGATCAACCAGCCGGAGACAAACTCGGCGAACCAGACCAAAAGCAGGTAAATAATTCCCCGATAAAAAAAAGAATAGTTTCTGATTGCATTGTGAATCGGTTCGAGAAAAATCATTCCGGCATAGATCGGTAACATCCAGAGAAAAGTATATCCGACCAATCTTGGGTCCCGACCTTTCACTCTCCAATCCGGTTGCGAAATGGAAACCCGGTTCGAATGAACATTCCAGGACGAAAGAAATTTGGGATAAAAAAGATCACTGAGTGCAGTAAAAAAGATTTCACTGACACAACCGAGCAGTGCATAAATCGGAATTCGAATCAATGGATCAGATGGAAGAAAAGAGTCGAATGAAATCATAAAATTTGTTTGATGCAGGTTTGCCCAAGTTAAGGTTTTACAATTCGCTGTTTTTTGTGAGTTCCAAAAACAAAATCCCAGAATGGATTTGTGACTCCGAAAACGTCATTAGGATATTTGAAATGATGAAGCAAATGATATTGTTTCAGATATTTTCCGATTTTTGATTTGGGACGAAAACGGTGCGAGCCATAATGCGCCCATTCGTAGGCGACGTAACCGATCACGAGTCCGGTTGCCATGAACGCTGCGAGAGAAAAACTTTGGGTGATCAGGGCGAAAACAAAATAGAGAAGGGAGGCATAGACAAAACTGACCAAGGGAGGTGCGATAATCAGGTCTTTCGCGTCAATGTCCCGGTGGTGCGACATGTGAAGTCCGGAGGCAAGGCTTCTCCACGGCTCTCTGACTTTTGTGAGATGAAAAACGAACCGGTGTAGAAGATATTCAATGAAGGTCCAGGTAAAAATGCCGAGAAAGACAAACAGTAAAACAGTGACAAAAGACCGGGGGCGAGAGGATAAAGAAAATCCTGTTAACAAGATTCCAACCGGGGTATACATTACGGTTGGCATCCAGGGATGTGTGAAGGGTCTCAATAAAGGATGTGTTTTGACGATTGAAGTTGTGTTTTGAGCCGAACCCATGACAAACTCCTTTCTGCTATAAGTAACTTATCGGTTACTAACGCTAAAAAGTTGCGGCTTATTTGTCAATATTAAAGTAACTTGTCGGTTACTTTCAGGTAAAACGAGATGAAAAAAGAGCCACCTGTTTCCAGTAAACGCGATGCAGCGAAAACCAGGGCAAGTATTCTGATCCATGCGGCGGGCTGTTTTGCCAGATCGGGATTCCACGGCACGCCGCTCAGCCTCATCCTCAAAAAAGCCAGGGTCAACAAGCGGATGATTTACCACTATTTTGGCAGCAAAAAAGGGCTTTATCAGGCGGTTCATCTGAAAGAATGGCAAGAACTCGAAAAATGGTTTTTGGAGAAACTGGTGCAAGATTATGGGGAAGACTGGCTTCTTTTAAAGAAGGAAAAACTGCTTTTAAAGGCACTTGAAATTTATCACGATTTTACGGAGACTCACCAGCTCTTCATCCGCCTTCTCTTGTGGGATACTTTGGAGGGGGGAAAAGTTTCCAACAGTCTCTGGAAGGATATTCGGGGGCCTCTCTACTACAAGATTGAAGCGATGGTGTTGCAGGCCCAGAGAGATGGAGTGATTCCGAAAGAGTTGAAGGCAAATCATCTGGTGATCAGTTTTATGGGGGCGATTGTTTTTTATTTTACCGAGGCGCATACTTTGAAAGATATTTTTCAACATCAGCCGCTGAGCAAAGCAGCCTTGAAGGAAAGAAAAGAACAGACGCTGATGTTGTTTGGGAGAATTTTTCAAAAAGGGTAGCGATGCACGGCCGTGCGCCTCTCTCGTATATTAAGCATTTGGTTTTAACGAGTTTGTCATTCTGAGCGGAGCGAAGAATCTCATCCACGTTGATAAGATCCTTCCCTTTGTTCAGGATGACACCTGAACCGGAAAAGGGAGAAATCGTCTGTGGAGCCGAATTTAAAAAGTCAGATCGGAAAAAGCTTGGGACGGATTGTCAACGGAGTCGGCATTTTAACCGCCCAGTATAAAAATGAAACGAGTGCGATGGTGGTTTCGTGGTTTCAGCAGGCGAGTTTTGATCCGCCGATGATTACTCTGGCGATGAAAGAAGATCGGGTGACAGGACGGGTGATCCGGTCGTCCGGCCATTATGTCTTGAATATTCTTCATACTAACCAAAAAAATCTCATCGTCCATTTTGCAAAAGGGGTCGAAGAGGGGGGGGATTTATTCAGGGGAATTCCGATTCTAAAACAAAAAACCGGAGTTCCGATCTTGAAAGAAGCACTCTGCTTTTTGGAGTGCGAACTTCGAAATGTTTATCCTTCCGGGGATCATCAAATTTTTTTGGGTGAAGTGATGAATGCAGGAGCGCAAGAAGAGGGTTCTCCGATGGTTCATCTGAGAAGGAGTGGATTTAGTTATTAGATTCCCATGTAAATTTTTGTGTATTGGTGCATGGTTGTGCGCCAACACCTTCCTATCTTTCACATCTTTTTCTTCATTCTTCTCACCTGAAAAAATATCAAAATCGGCAGAATCACAATTCCCAACTGGTTGATCATGAAGTTTTTGAGAGTAGGAAGGTTGGGACTTAGGCTACATCCTCCCCCTCCGGTGTTACCAAAAGGCTCAGCACCATTAATCTGGATTTGGGTGGTTGCGGTTGCGGTTGTGGTGGCTGCAAAGACTTCATGATTATTTGGATTAAATTGGGCACCGATCGAAGCGGATGTTCCTGTGACGGTGAGAGTAATGGTGACGGTCTGCGAAACCGGGTTCGCCGGAATATGATAAAGGGCGGTTGCGCTGTTGGCATCGGTCAAAAAACCTGCATCGGACAGGTTGCCTGTGGTGGTTGAGGTAATTACCCAGCTGTATGCGGGATTGGAAAGGGTGGTGCTGCCGTCCAAGGTGACATTCGCTCCCGCTGCTCCAACCGTGACGCTGTTTCCCCCCACTACATTGATGGCAACTTCTCCCCCTCCGCCATTTCCTGGAAGTGTAATGGTCACAGAGCTCGGAGATCCTGCAGTACCGTTCGTGACGGAGCTGATGGCCGGAATGACGGTCAAATCGGATGATCCGCTGTTGGCGACTCGGGTAATTGTCAATGTTCCGGTGCTGGATCCGGCAGAGATAACGACGGAGCTTGCCGAGGTTGTGTAGTTGGTGTTTGCAGTGGCTGTTCCCCCGAATGAGAAGTTGACAGTGGTATCCGATCCCGAAACGGCCGAGAGAGTGGCGGTAACGATGGCCGTTCCTCCATCCTGTGAAATGCTGCTCGGATTGACACTGAGGCTAACGGTTGGAGCAGTGTTTGTATTGGTCAGGGTCAGGTTGACTGAACTGGGAGATCCGGTAGTTCCGTTGACTACCGAGCTGATGGATGGAATCACCGTCAGATCCGGATTGTGGTATTTTCCATCATTCACGCCGGTCAGGGTGACGCTTCCTGTGCTGCTTCCTGCAGTGATGACAATGGAGCTTGAGCTAGTTGTATAATTGGTATTCAGCACGGCCGTTCCACCAAAGCTTAAATTGACCGTGGTGTTCACTTCAGAAACTGCTGAAAGAGTTGCAATCACATTCACGGTTCCCCCGCTTTCTGAAAAAGAAGAGGCAGAAGAACTTAAAGTCACGCTCGGAGGACTGTTCGGATTTGTAATCGTTCCGATCCCCTGGGAATCGGTAATCGTAGCATTCACAGGGCTGGTCAAATTGACAAAAAATGTTTTGGTCGGGCCGTAAGCGGTTTTCGAGGTTGTATTGACTGCAATGGTTCGTGTGGTAACTCCCGGATTAAAAGTTAAAGTTCCTGAGGTTGAGGTGTAGTCTGTTCCCGCAATTGCCGTATTGTTTGCGGTTGTATAGTTGACGGTGACTGCCTGTCCATAAGAGTTGGAAAGAGTGACAGTGAAAGTGGCAGTATTTCCGGCCGCAACGGTAACGTCGTTGATGCTCATGGTCGGTTGTGGCGAATATTCCACCGCTCCGATATCGACCCCCATTGAATCGCTTGGATAAGGTCTTAAATTTCCATACAGATCGACGGTCGGCGCACCTGCAAGAAGTCCCTGATGAAGAATCGCCGAAGTGGAAGAAGGGGTAAAAGAGGTGATTGCAAATGGATCCCCTGAGGTTCCGTAGGTAGTTAAGCTGGCAGTAGTGACCGCTACAGTCAAAGTGTCTGTTGTGTTCGAGATAATATAAAAATAAATTGGATAAGGAGCACGGGCAGAATTTGGAGTGACGAAAAATCCCTTCCATTGATTGACGGTCCAGCCGGCACCGGTTTTTACCAGTGTATTTGATGTGACGGTGTCGGAGTTTCCAGTCGCAACATTGGCAAGAGATGGATCGAGGGTAAGCCCCGAAGTTCCGCTGCTTCCCTGATAATTCGATCCTGTGTTTCCAAAAGAATCGTTATTGCTACAATCGCTTCCACCGGAACAATCCGAGAAACCGACATTGTTCAAATAAGCGAGGTTGTTATTCCGATCCCCCTGATAAAAAGCATAACTTCCAGCACCGACGACAGTATTGTTGATGAGTGATTCACCTGCTTGTGAGAAGAAGGCATTATTAGCGAGAGAGATGATATTATTCTGATAAGTGGCATTTCCGGAGGCGCTCGAGCTAATTCCATTATTTCCTTCTGGAAGAAGAATGTTTTGTATAATTTTCGGAGAGCTAGATCCGCTGACAGTAATAGTGTTTGCCAGATTGGAATTCATGGCAAAATTTTTAATAATCGTGGCATTTGTTTCGCTGGTATTGAAAGTAAAAAGGGGGACTCCGGAAACCCCTGTGAGCAAGGTCAAATTTGAGCCTTGCAGCCCCGATCCTTGAAAGACAAGCTCCCGATATAGAGGATTGAGAGTTGGACCCGAGAGATTATAGGCTCCGGCAGCGACGCTAATCGTATCTCCAGAAAACGAATTAGCGAGTGCATATTCGATCGTTAGACAAGGAGATCCAGAGTTTGTGCATTCTCCGATATTAGTTCCTGTGGTCGCGACGTAAAGGGTGGCGGGGGTCGTATGAGGCCCAGTAGTTGCCTGAACCGCGACAGCGCCGAGATTTACATAACTTCCTGCTCCGGTTCTTGAATCCCCATAGACATCGATTGTATAAATTGTATTTCCATTGGGAAGAGAGGTGGTTCCGGCATTTGCAGCAGGTGAACTCGTTCCGATGCTGAAGTCGGTAATCATGAAAAGATATCCTGAAGAACCATAACTATTCAAGGCACCAGTGGCGACAGTCAAAGTGTCAGCGGTATTTGAGGTAATGTAGAAAAAAACTGGATAAGGAGATCGATCGATATCCGGGGTAACGAAATACCCTTTCCATTGATTGACGCTCCAACCGGCACCTGTTTTGACAAGTGTGCTGGCACCGACAGTAGTGGAAGAGCTGATAACGCTCGGAATAAAATGGGGATCAACGGTCAGGTTTCCAATGCAAGACTGGTAATTGGTGATATTCCGGGAAGCGGTGTTGTGATCCGCGTCGTTGGGGGTTGTGCAGTCTGAGTAGCCGATGTTACTGAAATAGGCGATGTTGTTGGCACGATCTCCCTGGTAAAAGGCGTAACTTGCTGCTCCGACGACCGTGTTGTTGATGATCGATTCTCCCGACTGAGATTGAAAAGCATTATTTGCGAAAGAGATAATGTTGTTTTGGTAGACGGCACTTCCTGAGGAAGAGGAAGTGATGCCATTGTTTTCCTGGGGAAGGATGATGTTCTGTTCTATCTTTGGAGAGCTTGAACCGCTAATACTGATGGCCCCTGCGGCACTTGAGAATATTGCAAAATTTTTAAGAATCGCAGCATTTGTTTCGGTACCACT
>CAZSRQ010000057.1:0-14618 GCA_964609335.1 uncultured Pseudomonadota bacterium | reverse complement strand
TTCACTGATTTTGTGGAAACCGTTTTACTCATCTCCCACCAACTTACAGATAGAAAGTGAACCGAGAAAATGAAACAGACTCCACTCTACGAACTTCATAAAAAACTGGGCGCAAAAATGGTTGAATTTGGTGGCTGGCTGATGCCGGTCTCTTATTCAGGGGTATTGAAAGAACATCAGTCGGTGCGCGAAAAGATGGGATTATTCGATGTTTCGCATATGGGAGAAATTTTTATCGAGGGGGATGAAGCTTTTGATTTTCTCCAACAGATTACCTGCAATGATGTCGGCCTGCTAAAACCGGGGAAAGGCCAATACACCTTATTCACCCGGCCAAACGGTGGAGTGGTCGATGATGTTTTACTTTATCAACTTGAGGATAAAAAATACTTTTTTTGCGTCAATGCCTCGAACATCGAAAAAGACACTCAATGGCTTCTCGAAAACAAGAATAATTTTAGGGTAAAAATCGAGAACAAAAGCAGTGACTACGGATTGATTGCTTTACAAGGTCCACTCGCTGCTCAACTTTTGCAAAAGCTCACCTCTTTTGACCTGACCCAATTAAAAACCTTTCATCTCGCCCATACGCAAGTTTCCGATCTGAATGTTTTGGTTTCCCGAACCGGTTATACGGGTGAAGATGGATTTGAAATTTTTGTCTCTAGTAAAGATGCACCAAAACTCTGGGAACAACTGATCGAAATCGGAAAACCTCTCGGATTGATTCCGTGCGGACTCGGTTGTCGCGACACTTTGCGACTCGAAATGGCCTATCCTTTATATGGACATGAGTTGAATGACGAAACGACTCCTCTTGAAGCAGATCTGAATTGGGTTGTGAAGTTGAATAAAGGAAATTTTTTGGGACGCGAAATTCTCATTCAGCAAAAAGAAAATGGATTACAGAAAAAAAGAGTCGGTTTTGTGATGAAAGAAAAAGGGATTGCGCGTGAAAATTATCCCATTTTCCATGAAGATAAAAAAATCGGATCGGTTTGCAGCGGAACCTATTCTCCATCGCTTGACAAAAATATCGGATGTGGCTATGTGCCAGTAACATTTGCCAAAATTGGTTCAACTTTTCAGATAGAAATTCGCGACAAGAAATTAACAGCAGAAGTAGTCGCAACACCGTTTTACAAACGTTCAGCATAAAAAGTTTTCATACAATTTCAAGAGGAGTTTACGTCAATGAATTTTCCAGAAGATCTCAAATACACCAAAGAACATGAATGGGTTCGCGTCAAAGGGAATATCGCCATCGTCGGTATTACCGATTGGGCGCAAGATCAGCTGGGAGATGTCGTATTCGTCGAGCTTCCCGATGAAGGAGAAGAAGTTGAAAAGGCAGATACCTTTGGAGTGGTTGAATCGACTAAAAGTGTGAGTGATCTTTATGTTCCTGTTTCCGGAGCTGTGGTTGAAGTCAATGATCCACTTCTCGACTCTCCCGAAATCGTCAACGACGACTGTTACGGTGAAGGTTGGATGATCAAGATTGAAATCGCCGACAAGGCAGAGCTTGATGATTTAATGTCCGCTGAAGAGTATGAAGCGTTTATCAAAGAAGAATCGGAATAAAAAATAGTTGGGAGCTAGGAGTTAGGAGTTGGGAGTTTTTTCTCCTAACCCCTAACCCCCAACTCCTAACCTCTTAACTTGAATCATAGATACCTTCCTCAAACAAAAATCGAAATAGATGAAATGTGCCGCTCCATGGGAGTAGCAGATCCATCCAATTTGTTTCAAGTCATTCCAGAGCCAATCCGACTCAAAAGAGAGTTGGATTTACCCCCGGCTCTTTCAGAAGCTGATCTTATTTCTCATTTAAAAAAACTTTCAAAATCAAATGAAACAGTAGATCATTTCAGTTCCTTTTTGGGGGCCGGCGCCTATCATCATTATATCCCGGTCAGTGTGAACTCTCTCATTTCCCGAGGAGAATTTTTTACCAGCTACACCCCTTATCAAGCCGAGCTTTCTCAGGGAACTTTGCAGGCGATCTTTGAATTTCAAACCATGATCGCTTCTTTAATGGGGATGGAAATCGCCAACGCCTCGAATTATGACGGCTCTACCGCTCTCGCCGAAGCAATTTTGATGGCCAATCGAATCAACAGGAAAAAAGAGGTTATTTTAGCGAAAAGCATTCATCCCGAATATCGACAAACCACTCGAACCCTTCTTAAAAATTTAGGTTACGAAATTCTTGAGGTGGGCTGGAATGCCGATGGCTCGATCGATCAAGAAGAGCTTAAGAAAATTTTATCAAAAAGTTCCGCTGTTTTATGCGTTCAATCCCCCAACTTTTTTGGGGTGATCGAAGATCAAACCGCTCTTGCGAAAGCGGCCCATGAGAGCGAAGCACTTTTTGTCTCGGTAACCGGAGATCCAGTCTCTTTGGGAATTCTAGCCTCGCCTGGTTCTTGCGGTGCTGACATTGCCATCGGAGAAGGTGCTTCTTTCGGAAATTTTTTGAATTTGGGCGGACCTTACCTCGGCCTTTTCGCCACTAAACAGGAATTCATCCGCCAGATGCCCGGAAGATTAGTCGGAGAAACCACCGACTCAAAAGGAGAGAGAGGATTTGTTCTCGCCTTCAATACCCGTGAACAACATATCCGGCGTGAAAAAGCGACTTCCAACATCTGCACCAATCAATCTCTTTGCGCACTGGCGGCTTGCATTCACCTTTCTTTAATCGGTCCACAAGGGTTAAAACAGTTGGCAGAAAACAATTTGGCCAAAGCTCATTACGCAAAAAATGTTCTTTGCAATATTCCCGGAGTCAAATCCCTTTTTTCGGGGGAAATCTTCAATGAATTTGCCATCAAACTGCCAGTTCCAGTCAGCGATGTTCTGAACCAGTTAAAAGAGAAAAAAATTTTTGGAGGATTTCCTCTCAGCCGCTTCTACCCTGAATTAGAAGAGGGATTGCTGGTTTGTGTCACAGAGATGATTACCAAAGAAGAGATCGATCGATTTGGGGATGAATTAATAAAAATAGTGAACCATTAAACACCACTTACCTATAAAGGATCATTATGAAATTCAATCGCCTTATATCCACGGTTTTTTTCATTCTTCTTTTATTGATGACTGCGCAAAAAGCGCACTCCGAAGAACAGATAAAAGCCGCGCAAAAAGCTGGAGATTCTTGGTTGGCACTTGTCGATTCTGAAAATTACCCGGAAGCCTGGAAAGGATTTTCCAATTTTTTCAAAGAAAGAATGCCTCTTGAAAAATGGCGTCCACAAATCACCTCCGTTAAAAATATTTTCGGAAAAGTAGAAAACCGAAAATTTAAAAACGGAACCGAGACGAAAACCCTCACTGGAGCACCCGATGGGGACTACGCTATTCTTGAATATGAAACCGTCTTCGAAAAGAAAAAAAAGGCCATAGAAACGGTGACTTTGGTTTTAGAGAAAAATGGAAAATGGGGAGTCACTAACTACAATATCAAATGAGTTGAACACATTTCTCATTAGGATCTTTAACAAACAGGAAACATTTCATGACTCAAAAGTTTTCCGCCATGCAAGGCTTACTCTTTGATGAACCGGTTATTTTCGAAAAATCATCGAAGGGAAGACAGGGCTACTCTTTTTCTAGCCTCGATGTCCCGGCAATCGCCCCATCGAAAGTCATCTCCGATAAAAATTTGAGAAAAGATTCTCCGATCCTTCCCGAACTTTCTGAACCGGAAGTGATTCGGCATTTCACCCGTCTCTCCCAATGGAATTATTGCATTGATACCGGTTTTTACCCACTCGGCTCTTGCACCATGAAACATAATCCACGAGTCAACGAAGAGGTGGCGAGAATGGCTGGCTTTGTCAAAGCGCATCCTTATCAATCGGAAGAGACGATTCAAGGGGCCTTGCAAATCATGTTTGAACTTCAGCAATACCTCGCTGAAATCAGCGGAATGGATGCGATCACGCTCCAACCGGCCGCTGGAGCCCATGGGGAGCTGACCGGGCTGATGGTGATCCGCGCTTATTTGACCAGCAAAGGAAATCCCCGGAAAAAAGTTTTGATTCCGGATACGGCGCATGGAACCAATCCGGCCTCCTGCACCCTTTGCAATTACCAGGTCGTTGAAATCAAATCGGGCAAAGAGGGGGTCGTCACACCAGAAGCGGTCGCTGCAGTGATGGATGAAGAGGTTGCCGCGCTGATGCTCACCAATCCGAACACCCTCGGTCTTTTCGAAAAGAATATCGCGGAGATCTGTGAAATTGTTCACTCCAAAGGTGGGCTCGTTTACTGTGATGGAGCAAATTTGAATGCCTTGCTCGGGCAAGCAAGATTGGGAGATATGGGGGTTGACGTCAACCACTTCAACCTGCACAAAACCTTCACCACTCCGCATGGCGGCGGTGGACCCGGATCAGGGCCAGTCGGCGTCAAAAAGATTTTGGAGCCCTATCTTCCAACCCCGACGATTCAACATCAAAAAGGAAAATACAGTTTGAATTTTGACCGCCCCCAATCGATCGGAAGGGTTCGCGCTTTCTTTGGAAATTTCGGGATGCATCTTCGCGCTTATACCTATATTCGCGAAATGGGAGCAAAAGGATTAAAACAGGTTTCGGATATGGCGGTTCTTAATGCCAACTACATTCGTAAAAAATTGAGCGGTTATTACCATCTTCCGTATGACCAAATCTCCATGCATGAAGCGGTTTTTTCCGATAAAAAACAGCAGGCATTTGGGGTAAAAACGATGGATATCGCCAAGCGGCTGATGGATTACGGATTTCATCCCCCCACCGTTTACTTTCCACTCGTCGTCGCCGGCTCTTTGATGATTGAACCGACCGAAACCGAAAGTCGTGAAACCCTGGATCAGTTTTGCGATGCAATGATCGCCATTGCGAAAGAGTGCGAAGAAGATCCGGATCTTGTGAAATCGGCTCCACATCTGACTCATCTGGGAAGGCTCGATGAAGTAAAAGCGGTCAAAGAACCCCGACTTACCTGGAAGCCGGAATAGGAGAAGGAATTTCCTCTTCTAATTTTTCATAAACTCCCAGTGCCTCTAGTCTTAGAAGCAGACTTTCCGGTTTTAAATCTTTCTCTCCACATACCTTTGCGCTGATCATTTCTGGAACCAGTGAATAGGGATGATCTTTTCTCCCGGCCCACCACAAAAGTGCCAGACGGCGAACCCCTGAATATTTTTCGGTATATTGACGATAAACTTCGCGGGAAAAATATTTTAAATCTTGAATCCCCATCGAATCAAAAACAGGTAATACATTTGTGACGGGAACGCATTTATTGTCCGAATCATACAGATCCAAAAAACGATTTGCCAAATTTTTTATTAGATCAGGGGTCATATCACTTCCTTTTCTCTTCATGGATCGACTTTTTTATAAAGACGTTTCTAAAAAACTCTTTGACAAATCCGGACAAGAGACTGAGAATTCGTTCATTCGAGGGAAGAGAGGGAGCGTAAGCAAACATTCAAATATTGTCGTTCATCCGGACGGTTCAGTCCTTATCTTCCATTTTTATCATTATTTTTTTGGCTGGGTGATTTTTCATCTCATTCTCAGCCATTGAAGAAAGGAGAATCGTATGGCCGTCAATGCAACTGCTCCAGCAGGTGGAGCCCGTAGCTCTCCAGCCCTGGATATCCCAGCCGCAGAAAAAACCATCCGCCAACACCTTCATGATGCAGATCATCATCTGCACGAAGCAGAAAAAAAAGAATTATCCCCCTCCGATAGAAGAACCCATCTTTATAAGGCGATCGAGCTATACACCGCTGCGGTGCATTCTTATGAAGAACTGGCCAGTCCACCTCCCGCTTTAAATGATATTGATTGGGAAGACTACCGGCAAAGAATTCTGGGTGTGGGAACCAAAACACCAGGAATTTCTAAAAAAGAACTTTTGGATGCCCAAACCATTGAAGAACGCTGCTATGTTCTCAAAGACAATACCAAAAAAACAAAAATGATTTGTACAGATCAGGGAGCGGAAGTCGCCTGTAAACCGGGGCAGAAAAAAATGGAAAAACTGAATGAAAAACTGTTTTTCTGCTATCCGCAAAACTGGAGACCGAGCAGGATTTTAACCGGTGGAACTCCAACGAAATAAAACAGTAATATTCTTTGGGGCGAACAACCGTTCGCCCTACTCTCAATTCAATTGTACACTCACCGTTTTCGAAACCCCAGGTTCTTCCATGGTGATTCCGTAGAGTACATTCGCCATTTCCATCGTCCGTTTATTGTGGGTGATGAGGATGAATTGCGATCGTTCGGTCATCGATTTCACCATCTCGTTAAACCGGTCGATATTCGCATCATCGAGCGGCGCATCAACTTCGTCGAGCAGACAGAATGGAGACGGTTTAAAAAGAAAGATCGCAAAAATAAGACAGGTCGCAGTGAGCGCCTTTTCACCGCCCGAAAGAAGACTGATCGACTGAAGTTTTTTGCCGTGCGGTTGGGCGACAATTTCAACTCCGGTTTCGAGCAGATTTTCTTCATCCGTCAACATCAGCTTCGCCCGGCCACCGATGAAAAGTTTTGGGAAAAGTTCCTGGAATTTTTGATTCACTGCTTCGAACGTCTCTTGAAAACGAATCTTCGTACTTCGATTAATTTTTTGGATGACTCGTGTTAAAGAGTCGAGGGAGTTTTTCAGATCTTCCGATTGACGATTCAAGAAATCGTGGCGGGTTTGAACCTCTTCAAACTCGGAGATTGCGCCGACATTTACTTCGCCCAGCTTCTCAAGTTTTTCTCGAAGGATTTGTAGTTCCGACTCTTTTGCTGCACGATCTTCGAGCGGTTTCTCTTTATATTCATCGACTACCAAAGAAAGATCGGTGTGATATCTTTCAAAAATCTGTTCTTTGAGTGATTTGAGTTTTCCGCGCCATTCGGTCAACTGAATCAAAAGCTGATTCAAATTCAGCTTCATTTCATCATTCTGTTTTCGAACGGTTTTGACTTCGATCTCTTTTTCTCTCAACTCTGAAATATGTTTGTCATAACTTTCGCGAAGAGCGACATTTCGTTGATTGAGTTGTGTGATCTCTTCGAGAAGAATTTTCAACGCTTCTTCAGACTCTAAAATCTGCTTTTTCAACTCTTCACGCGTTTGATTCGCCTGGGTAATCGTCCGATGCGCTTCTTGCTGTTTAAACTGATAAGATCTTTGTAAATCGAGAACTCTTCTCAAGTTTTTTTCGATCTGCTCTTTAGTCTGAAAATAGGTTTCTGACTCAATTTTCTGTTTGGTAAAAATCTCTTTCAGTTGATCGAGCTCTTGTCGATGGCTCAACCAATCCTGCTTGATCTGATTCAGATAATTCTCTTTTTCTGTTTTTTCATTCTGCCAAAGAGTTGTTTTTGAAATCCATTCAGCCAAACTATTTTCAAGATTCTGTTCGGAGGTAGCGAGTTGAGTCATCTCACGATTTAATCGATCTCGATTCGACTGGAGACGCGCAATCTCCCCTTTCAAATGACTTGAATCTTTTTGAATATTCACCCGCTTCAACTCTTCACTATGCGCATCCCTTTTCAACGCGTCGAGAGAGCTGACAAGACTTTCAATTTTTCGTTCGCTCTCTTTCAACAAAATCTCTTTTTGAAAAAGCTCTTGTTCTAATCGATGAGTTGTAATTTCGAGTTCTTTGATTTCTCGCTTTTTCTCTAAGATCGATAAAGACTGGTTTTCAGGAGATCCACCCGAAACAACTCCATGCGCATCGACCACTTCCCCTTCGAGCGTCACTAAGGTTTTTTTGAGTGGAGCTGCATTCCAAACCTGAATCGCCCGATTGAGAGTTTCGATCAAGAGAACATCCTGGAACAGATAATCCCCCACCATCTGATAATCTTCTTTTACCTGAACGAAATTTTTTAACGGCCCCAAAACCCCTTCTTCTGCGGAAGCTGTTTCCGATTCAAAAATATCCGATCTCACCTCCATCGGAACAAAGCTTGATCTGCCAGCCGATTCGGTTTTTAAATATTCGACCGCCTGCAATCCGACCTCTTGGCTTTTGACGACAATATATTGAAGCTTTTCGCCGAGGACTGCGCCGACCGCTTTCTGGTAAGTCGATTCGGTTTCGATCAGATCCGCAACGGTTCCGTAAATCGGATCAAACTGTTGGTCGGACTGTTTTCGAAGCATCACCCGACGGACCCCTTCTTGATATCCCTCAAAATTTTTCTGAATCTCAACGAGAGAGGCAAGCCGCGAGCGTTTTAGCGAAAGATCTTCTTTGAAATGAAACAGATCGGTTTTGATTTTTTCGAAATTTATTTTTTCTTCTTTAAGATTGTTTTCAATATTTCCGGATTGATCCGATAAATTCAATTTCAACTGAGAAAGTTCATTCAACGATTTTTCAAACTCATTTTTTTTGCTGATATATTGGTTGAGCAGACGATCGATCTCTTCAATCTCAGTGCTATCTTTGGCAATCTTTCCTTTGATCTCTATTTTCTGCTGGCCGATAAATTCCTGTTTGGAAGCCGATTCAGAAAGAGATTGAACAAGCCGCAGGATTTCTTGTTGGGTTTTTTCAATCGCCAGATCGAGATCTCTCTGCTTTTTCTCTTCGTCGTCGACCTGTTTTCGAAAAGTTCGAAATCGTTCTTCAGAACTTAAAAGTTTTTCATTGATTTCAATTTGAGATTTCTGGGTTTCTTCGATTTCAATTTCGTTGGTCTGATTTTTCTCTTTCGTCTCTTCGATTTCCAAAAGAGCCGTCGCTTCCCGCTCGGTTAATTGGAGGATTTCCCGTTTTTTATATTGAATTCCTTGTTCATGCAGGCTGACCGAATTATTCTTTTCGTAAAGTCTTTCTTGCACCTGCGAAAGCTCTTGCTCTTCTTGATTCATCTGCAATCTTGAAGTTTCAATCTCATTTTCAATTTTGGAAAGATGAGCTGAACTCTCCGCTTCGGATTCAGTTAACTGATTCGCATTTTTTTCCCCTTCATTAATTTCATGATTGAGAAAAGTGTAATCGAGCGAAGAGAGATGCAGATCAATCGTTTTCGCCTCTTCACGAAGTTCTTTGTATTTCGCCGCTTTTTTCGCTTGTCGATCGAGAGAGTTGATTTGTCGTTTCAGTTCTTTGAGGATGTCATCCAGGCGGGTTAAATTTCCTTTCGTCGCTTCGATTTTTCGGAGAGCCGCCTCTTTTCTCGCTTTGAATTTGGAAATGCCAGCCGCTTCTTCGATCAGCTGACGCCGATTTTCAGGTTTTGAGGAGAGGATCAGACCGATCTGCCCCTGTTCAACAATTGAATAGGCTTTTGTTCCAACCCCGGTTCCCAAAAAGAGATCGTAAATATCTCTTAATCGACACGAGACTTTATTAATAAAATATTCACTCTCCCCCGATCGAAAAAGACGACGAGTGACTGAAATTTCAGAAAAATGTGCGTAAGTTGCAGGAGCCCGGCCATCTTCATTCGAGAGGATCAAGGTGACTTCGCTCATCCCGCCCGGAGAGCGTTTATCGGAGCCGGCGAAGATGACATCTTGCATCTCCCGCCCACGAAGATGTTTTGCACTCATCTCTCCCATCACCCAGCGGATCGCATCCACGATGTTCGACTTGCCACAGCCGTTCGGACCGACAATCCCGGTGATTCCCTCTCTGAAATCGATGAGGGTTCGATCGGCGAATGATTTAAAACCTTGAATTTCGAGACGTTTAATCTTCAAAGAAAACAACCTTTTAAAATAGAATGGGTGACTGCATTAAAAATGATGCAAATTTTAGTAGCACAGCGAAAAAATCGTGTAAAGAACCTCATTATTTTGGGATTACCACTACTCCATTCGCCACCTCGGTAAACCCGGGGAGATTTTTCTCATAAGATCCGGTTTTTACATAGAGTTGAGTCGATCCTCCCCCATCGAGGTTTAAAGCGCTTTTGAGCGGTAATTGATTCGACAAAATCTCGACAAAATCGATCGCATTCAGGACAGAGCCGTCTGTAACACCTATTATGACCTCATTCTCTGGGGTGATTCCTAAAAAGGTTTTCTGAGAAACATTCGGTTTTGTGGAAACCGGCTTTCCTTCTTCAATCAAACGGGGTCCGGCCTGAATCGCCATTTCGAGATTAGAACCACTCCTGAAATCTCTCGCTTTTTCCACTCGGGGGATGTGATTTTGATCGATTGAAAAAATTCCCCACCAGGAGATAGAACGGAGAGGATTCACGGTTTTTCCGTTTTGAATAATCAACCCAAGGGATTGATACGAAGGATCAAAAAATCCCCCATTCATCGCCAAAATTGCATTCGATTTTTTTGCAAAATCTTTGGCGCTCATTTTTTGTCGTTGAAAATCTTTTGCTTGCACCACCTGAATTCGATATTTTTTGGGATCAATTTTATAAAGTTGCAAAGTAATCTTGTTGTCTAAAGAATCTTCTGTGATAAGCGTTGCTTCTGAAAATCCGGGAACAAGAGTTTTCCATGAAAGTTTTTTATAATCTTTCGCCTGAACTAAAAGAGGGAAAAAAAGGAAGAAAAAAGTGGTCAAAAATTTTATCTTTTTTTGAAAGAGAAATGGATTTTGTCTGAACATAGAATTTCTCACTCAGTATTTTTCCCTCTCCCTTGACGGGAGAGGGGAAAAATTTTTAGATATTATCGATCGACCAACACATGGCATCCACCCTGCCAAAGCGCATATAGCGTGCTGCTTCCAAGAAGCAGATCGACCATTCGATCTCCCCTTGCCCCTAAAATCAAGAGATCATGATTATAAACTTTTGCATATTCGGGAATCACTTGTCGCGGAACTCCCTGCTGCCAATCATATTTCACCAGAAGAGATCGTGGATCGAGATATTCTTTTGCCTCATTCAAAAGTCGTTTTGCCTCCCCTTCGTCATCCCCCACATTTAAAATTGTCAGTGGAAGTTTTAACAGCTCGATGATCTTTACTGCAGAAGTGAGTGCCTCTTTGGCTTCGGCAGATCCGTCATAGGCGACGAGTGGAGATTTGATCTCGGTAAACTGATGAGTAATGACCAGCGTAGGAGATTGGGTTCTTCGGATGACCCGATCTGCCGTCGATCCTAATAGATCCCGATCAAATTTATAATTGAGCCCTCGCCGACCGAGAATTGTCAAATCATGCAATCCCGATTTTTCGAGAATGATTCGGTGGACAATCCCTTCTTCGAGATAAGTTTTGTAGGAAATTTTTCGCTCTTCACAACTTTTCTGAAAATTCGAGAGAATCGTCTTTGCCCGTTCTTCCATCGCCTTGCGGGTTTCTTCCATCAGATTCATTTGGGGAATCAGGGAAAGTGCCCCAGAAATATCGTAAAAAATCGGCGCTTCCAGGGTGAGAATATCTTTGATATGCAACCCATGAAGAGTCGCCTTTAACCGCTCAGCCAACCAGAGAGCAGAATTCAACACCGGTTGATCTTGCTCAGAACCATCCAGACAAACCAGGATACTTTTCACCATTTTAAGACCTCATCGGTTTAGGGTGGAAACACTCTTTAGTTTTATATGTAATAACTGGGAAGACTCTAACGAAACGTCAATTCGCTGTCCATTTGAAATTAATAGAAGAAACGGTAGTAAATTTTTCTATTTTAATTTAGAAGATTTTCGTACTGTTAGGTTAAGTAGAATATATTCAAATGTCATTCCCGCAGGCTTTTAAGCGGGAATCCCCTGATCCAATTATTGAATAGGGAGATCCCCGAACCCGAAGGGATCCCTGTGAGACAAAAACAATCGGGGATGACAGGAATGCTTGAGAAGTACTAAGCCACCGCGATTTTTCTATGAATAAAAAACAGATCGAACATTCAATCCGCAACTTCGGGCTCTACATCAATGGCCTGCGAGCCCCGAAAGATCTTTTCAAGCTCGACACCAATCCGTTCAATGGAAAAATTTTGGGGCGGGTTTTTTTGGTTCCGCAAGATTCACTGATTTTTGAGGAACAGACGCCTACAGAAGAGATTACCGCTACCGAATAGACAAGGTTCTAAAGACTATAAAAAACTCTTTTTTTCTATTTCTCTACACTCACCTTCTCCCGATCCTGCCGAAAAGTAAAATGCCCTTTTGAAACAACCGACTCCCCTTCTTTCAACCCTTTCACTACTTCCATCTTATTACCGAATTTTCGACCGAGCTCTACCTCTCGAATCTCCGCCTGATATTGATCGACCACATACACATATTTTTTTTGGTCCCGTTCAATGAGTGCCACTTCGGGAACCACCACCACTTTCTTAAACTGAAAATGCGGAATCATGATTTTTCCCGACATTCCGCCGCGAAGCTTCAACATCAGGTTCGGGATGGAGGCTTTGACTTCGTATCCCTTGTTTTGGGGATTTTCTTCTGGGGCAATCGCGATTACCTCTCCCACCAGCGTCTGGCCGGGGAGATCGTCGGAGATGACTTCAAAACGGGATCCTTTCTGGATATTCATCACCGCTGCGCGAGGCAAATAAACGACAAAATTGATCGGATCAATTTTCACGATCTGAAAAAGAGTTTCGCCTGGTTTCACAAAACTCCCCTCGGAAACCTCTTTTTTGGTTAAAAGGCCGGAAATACCGGAATGAACCTCCACCGTTTCCAGTCTTTTTTGAAGTAGACTAATCTCTGCTTTCAGCCGGTCGACGGTTGCCTGCTCTGCTCTTAGGGTCGGATCTTGGATCTCTTTCTTTTTGTCGGCAGGAGCCGTTTCAGGGTTTTGAGTTGTTTCTTTCTCTTCGGCTGGATTCGATCGATTCCCTTTTACCTCCGAAGAAGCGGATGAATTGTTTGGATTTGGAGCAGCCTGTTTCTGGGGATTTAAATCCGGTCTGGAAGAATCTTCTGTACCGGAAAGTGGCAAACCGGCATCGAGCTTTGCTTCTGTCTCTTTCAGCTCCAGTTTTAATTTTTCCAAGAGAAGTTTTAATTTTTCACTGTCGAGAGAGGCCAAAAGATCATTTTGATTGATCAAATCTCCTTCTTTTACTTTCACCTGAAGCACTTTGGCATCCAGCTCCGCCTTCACCTCCAGTTTTTCAGACGGCGCAAAACTCCCTTTCAACTCCAAATCTTCCGGCACATTTTCCGAGGTCGTCTGAACAAGTGAAACCGGATAAACCTGATTCATATCATACGAGAATTTCTTCTCCCCTTTTCTTTTGCAGTGGATCAAAGTCAAAGGAACGAAAATGAAAAACAAGAGATAGAAAAAAGAAATAACCCGAACGGGAAACGGTTTCCGAAAAAGTTTGTTTTTCATAGGGATTGTTCTCTTTTATAAACAGGCAATTTGAGATTTGCAATCAATTTAACCTTCTATAATTTCAAGGTTTTTATCTTGACCGGCTCTTTTGGAAAGTGATAGCGAATCGGCTTCCGGATCTGAATAAATAGACAAGACAGCAACCCGAATCCCCTATTTATTTTGCTGATTTTAAGGGTAAAACTATAGGGGTTAAAATCTTAAATTCCCTACTTATTATTTCGGATAGATCCTTAAAATCAGCAAAACAAATAGGGGATTCTAACTATTATGGAAAAATTAGTCAGCCTAGCCAAAAGACGAGGATTTGTTTTTCAATCGAGCGAAATTTACGGCGGAATCAACGGTTTCTGGGATTATGGCCCGGTCGGCGTCGAACTTCGAAATAATATCAAACAATATTGGTGGAAAAAAATGGTTCGAACTCGTGACGATGTCGTCGGCGTCGACACTTCGATTATCTGCCATCCCAAAACCTGGGAAGCTTCGGGACATTTAAGCTCTTTTTCTGATCCGATGGTTGATTGCAAAATCTGCAAAGGGAGATTTCGCGCTGATCAGATTGAATCAATTCCGTGCCATAAAAAACCATCTCTCACGGTTCAAAAATGCGCCGTTGAAAAAAAGGGAGAAGGAGAACTGACCGAAGTTCGTCAATTTAACCTGATGTTTCAAACCTATGTCGGAGCGGTTAAAGACGAATCTGCGATCGCTTATTTAAGACCCGAAACCTGCCAATCGATTTTCACCAATTTTAAAAATGTTCAAACCGTTTCGAGACAAAAAATTCCGTTTGGCATTGCCCAGATCGGAAAAAGTTTTCGAAACGAAATCACTCCGAGAAATTTCATTTTTCGTTCGCGAGAATTTGAACAGATGGAGATGGAATTTTTTACCCATCCCGACGAAAAAGAGGGAGAAAAATGGTTCGAATATTGGGTGAATGAGCGTTTTCAATGGTTCAAAGATTTAGGAATCAAAAACGAAAAATTACGTTTAAGACCGCATGAAAAAGATGAGCTGGCGCATTATGCAAAAGGCTGCACCGATGTCGAATATGAATTTCCTTTCGGCTGGTCAGAGCTTGAGGGAATTGCAAATCGCTCCAATTACGATCTCACTCAACATACCAAAGCTTCGGGAAAAGAGCTCAGCTATTTTGATGATGAGAAAAAAGAAAAATATATTCCGGCAGTCATTGAAACTTCTTTGGGAGTCGATCGTACCTTCTTAACAGTTTTAGCGGATGCTTATTCCGAATAAAAAATCGAAGGATAAGAATATCGACTGGTGATGCGCTTTTCACCTCATATTTCCCCATAAAACA
>CAZSRQ010000056.1:0-14627 GCA_964609335.1 uncultured Pseudomonadota bacterium | reverse complement strand
TTGATCGATTGCCGTGCGATCTTAAACTTAAAAAAAATTACAAAAAATCGCGTAAGGTGAGTTAACTAAGAAGGATTACAGCTTAAGAATTTCCCAATCCAAACACAATCTTCGTTGCACCAATTTCAATCAAATCACCATTTTGCAACGTGCGGGATTCAATTTCTTGGCCATTCACATAGGTTCCATTTCTGGAAACCAGATCAAGAATTCCGACTCCACTTTGGTCATAAAAAATCATCGCGTGAAGTCTGGAGATGGCAGGATCATCTAAAACCAGATCGGTAAGTCTTTTAAACTCTCCAAATCCATTTTTATCTATCTTGGCTTCCCCCTGAAAAGTCTTGCCCAACTTTTTCGAGAGATAATTCATCACCAATTTTTTTGTGAAATCGTCTAATGGAACGGTCGGGTCGAGGCTGACTAACTGGGTTTTATTAATATCGTCGATACTTCGTCCGATGGCTTTGCAGGATCCGACGGGGAGTTTTATGCTATTTCCTTTATTCGGACCTTCGGTGATTTTAAAAAGAGCCACTGAATCACTTGAGTTCTTCGTCATAACTTTCCCCTCTTTACCAATCTCAAAAGCCTCTTCTTCCAACAAAACAGGGATGTTTTCACGAATTGGATATAAGAGAGAACACCCCTTGCAGAAAAGTGAATCGTTCTCGGATTGATAACTCAAATCCGACTTACATTTGGGACAAACTAGCAACTCCAACAACTCAGTCGACAGAGGCATATTTCTATCCTCATTTTCTTTCAATTATTTCGCTTTTGCCGCTCCATGAGGACGAGAATTGTATGTGGCAATAATCTGGGGAGTCAGATCAACAGCAGTTGGAGCATAGAGAATGGTGTCTTGACCACGCTCAAAAACAAGAGTGTATTTGTCTTTGGCTCCGATTTCCTGGACAATTTGACGAAGCGCTTTAATGATGTTTCCGGTATACTGAACCTCTTTTTGCTGGAGTTCTCCGCGAAATTCAGAAAGCTTTTTTTGGAGTTCAACAAACTTGTCGCGATACTCATTTTCTTTCTGCTTCATCGCTTCCTGATTGAGAACCAGCTTCTGTTTCTCGAGACTGTCTTTCATGGTCTTCAATTCATTCTGGAGGGCATCGAGAGTTTTCTGCTTTTGTTCAAACTCTGATTTCAATCTCGCTTTTGCCGCTTTTCCCTCTTCAACCTCATTCAACGCTTTTTGAAAATCGACCAACCCGATTTTCAAATCTTGGGCTTTCAGGTTTTGACCGATCAAAACCAGAAGCACAAATCCGACTGCCAAAATCATCTTTTTCATTTTTCAAGCCTCCTTAAAATAAAAGTGGTAGCGATATAACCCGATTTTTTTTTTTAAACAAGTGTTAAATCCCCGTTTGTCAAAACTCTTCAACTCATCGTACAACTGTTATATTCATTGATTTTGCGGGTCAAAGCATCCATCATTCTTTCCGAAGAATCAGTCTGGATTTTCAGCAAATTCGATCCACAAAATGAACCTCACCGGTTTTTGAAGGATCCCTAAAAAAACGATCCGATCGTAAAGTTAAATACAATCTTATCCTCCCCCGGTTTTGGCTTGAACGGCAAACCCCATTCAAATCTTAGGGGACCAAAGGGGGAAACCCAGCGAACCCCAAATCCCCAATCAGTTCTTAGTTTGACAGGATTCAAGGTTTCATCTTCTCCAAAAGCATTTCCGGCATCGGTAAAGAGAACCGCTCTTAATCCGGCTGCTTCGTATATGGGGATTTCATATTCGAGATTGAACAGAATCTGTTTGTCTCCACCGTAGACAAAGTTTTGATCGCCGCCGGTGGTGGAGGATGGAATCTGCACCGAAGGTCCAATGGTTCTCGGACGAAAGCCTCTCAGGGAGTTGACACCGCCTGTAAAGAATCTTTCGAAGAGAGGAACCGGCTGATCATTGAGCGATTTGATGTAGCCAACCCTGGCATTCGCCTTCAATACCGAGTTCTTCGGGAGCGGCAATGGAAAAAACCATCGCGAGTTCGCATTCACCCGGAAAAAGGCATTATCTCCCCCAGCCCCCGCCACTTCAATCGAGGCGTTATTGTAGGATCCCTTTGTGGCAACAAGACGATTGTTCCGGGTATCTCTTTCCCCCAACAAAACAACACTGGAGGTGAGACCACTCGTATTCTGCTTGAAAAATTGCGGTACAATGGCGGCAAAGTTGCCCACATTCACATTCTCAATACGATAACCCAGGGTCAGCGAGGAGTGGTCAAACAGATGATGCCCCCAATCGACCTCTCCCCCAAACGAATCCCGGTTGAAATCCTGGTAGACAGTCAAAAGTTTGTAACCGGTGACATTGAGGATCCAATCGGTATCCATAAAATGGGGATCGCTATAAGAAAGGGAAAACTGTTGCCTGAGCTTTGAAACTTCTGCCAAAACTGAGGTGCTCACTCCATAACCAAGAAAGTTCTGCTTTGATATCGATGCGGTAAAGATGAAACTTTCAACGGAGCTATATCCCGCTCCGACTGAGAAAGAGCCGGTCGGCTTTTCCTTGACGTTCACATTCAAAACCAGCTTGTCATCGCTCGAACCTCTCGGGGTTGAAAACTCAACATTCTCAAAATAACCCAATGCCTGTAATCGCTCTTTCGATTTTCTGACCAAGGTCTCATTGTATAAACTGTTTTCAGTCAGCTTCAACTCACGACGAATCACCTTGTCTCGGGTAATGGTATTTCCGGTGATATTGATTCTTTCAATCGTGATCTTCTGCCCTTTTTCAATATTCACGCGAATATCCACTTCACGGGTCGAATCATCGGGAATCGGCTGGGGACGAATATTTGCAAACGCATATCCCTGGTTTCCATACAACTCGGTCAATTTGGAAAGGTCTTCTTCGAGAATTTTTTGCGAATAATAATTCCCTTTCAAGGTATTCATTTTTGACAAAAGCTCACTTTCAGTGGTCAAAACATCTCCGGCTAATGCGATGCTGCGAATCTTGTATCGATTGCCTTCATAAACCTTGAAATGGAGCTCAATCCCGCTTCCATCGGGGAGAGGAATGGTTTCCGGTTTTTCAACCTGCGCCTTGAGATATCCGAGGTTGAGATATTGATAGGTAAGATAGGCAACATCCCGTTCAATCGCTTCATCTCTATATTTTCCGGAACCGGTCATGAAAGAGAGAATGCCGCTCTCTTTTGTTTTCATCATCCGTTTCAACTTATAAGAGGAGAAAACCTTGTTCCCCTGAAAGGTGATTTTTTTGATTTTAAATCCCTTGTTTTCGGCGACCCGAAACACAAGCTCGGTTTCATTCGGATTGGAGGTCGGCTTTATCTCTGTCGAAATGATGGCCAATCCCAACCCTTCTTTCGAATAGAGATCTTTGATCTTTTCTTTGGACTGGCTGATTTTTTTCTCATCGAGAATCTGATACTGCTTCTGGAGAATTTCCGGTTTGATTTTTTCGGTCGAAACCTCTTTGTTTCCGGTAATCGTGATTTTGGAGATGGAAGGTTTCTCTTTTACCCGAAACAGGATTTTAATTCCGCCACTTTTGTCATCTTTATCGACTTCGATATCCTGAAAAACCCCCAACGCATACAGGCTTTTAATATCGTCGTGGATCGTTTGGGGGGAGTAGGGAGATCCGGTAGTCGTGCGAATCGTTTTCAAAACCGTATTTTTTTCTACCTTGGAAATCCCCTCGACATCGACTGAGGTCACGGTATTACTTGCCGCAAAAACCATCGAGAAAGGAAAGCTTCCCGAAAAACTGACAGAGACCAGAATCAACCAGAAAACAATTTTCTTAAGAAACTTTTCCATCTTTCATCCAAACCTTGCATTGAAATTGGGCAGCCAACTCATCATTATGAGTCACTACAATTAATGTTGTTTTAAACTCTTCATGGAGTTTGATCATCTCGTGAAATACTTTTCGGGATGTTTCGGTATCTAAGTTACCGGTCGGTTCATCCGCCATCACGATTTTTGGCTTTAAAACCAGAGCTCTCGCCAAAGCAACTCTTTGCTGCTCCCCTCCTGACAGTTCTTGAGGCCGATGAAAAGCTCTTTTTTCAAGCCCGACTCTTTTCAGCAAATCGAGTGCCGCTTTTTTTGCCTTTTCTTTCGACTCTCCGGCAATCAACCCCGGCATCATCACGTTTTCCAAAGCGGTAAAAAGCGGGAGCAGATGATGAAACTGAAAAACAAATCCCAAACTTGAATTCCGGAAAGAGGCGAGTTCTGATTCACTCTTTTTAAAAAGATTTTCTCCCTGATAAAAAACCTCCCCCTTTGTGGGAGAATCAAGTCCTCCTAAAATATGCAGCAGGGTTGATTTTCCAGCTCCCGATGCCCCGACAATCACCCAAGACTCTCCTGCCTGAATCTGAAGGTTCACATGGTGCAAAACCTCGAGCTCCACCGAATCTTTTTTGTAAACCTTATATAAAGCTTTCGCTTCCAGAAGAAGAGACATTCGCCTACCTGTTATAAACGTTCCAGTTTCGACTTTACCAACCTTCTCGATGCAAGCGAGGCGGTCAGATAAGAAACCAGAAATGAAAATGCGACAATCAGAAGAATATTTTTTACCGAAAACAGAATCGGGAGCGATGAAACAAGATAAACCTCTCTTGCCAGCTCAATCAGTGAATACGTTTTTAAAAGAGCACAAATTCCCGATCCCAAAATCACCCCAAAAAAAATTCCAACGAGAGCCAACAGAACCCCCTGTAACGTGAAGATTCTATTCAGGGTCTGTGTCGACATCCCCATCGCCTTTAAAATCGCAATTTCTTTGGATTGGCCACTCACCAAAACCACGATCAAGCCGATCAGATTTGCCGCGGCAACTGCTATCATGAGTCCCATCAGAATGAAAAAGAGTTTTTTCTCAAGCTTCAGCGCCTCAAAAATCTCACTATTCAACTCATCCCACGGAACCACTTGATAGGGAAAACCAAATTTCTCCCGCAATTGAACCGCCAAATCTTTCGCCCGTTTCAGATCGGCAATTTTCATTTCAAAACCGGTCACCTGGTTCGAAACCCCGAAAAACTTTTGCGCTTGAGTCAAATCAAGCAAGGCAAACTGCGAATCGTATTCGTAAAGACCGCTGGAAAAAGTTCCGATCACCTCAAAGTTTTTGAAATTATTCACCGCCGTAATATTTTTTAAATCTCCCTGCGGTGACAAAATTGAAATTTTTCTTTCCTGGTCGGAAACGCCGAGCTCTTTTGCCAAATCACTTCCAACAATGATTGGAGGATCATGACTTTTCTGATTCTCCGGAGAAAACAGAGAAAGAAAATTCGGAGAAGCCGAAAAAAGACGAAAAGTTACACCATAGACCTTCTGAAAGGTCAAGGGATCTATTCCCTTCAGCACCACCCCTTTCACCTTGGAATGATGCGCCACCAATCCTTCCCGATAAAGAAACGGGGTGATCGATCTGATTTGGGGATTTGATTCCAGTTCGGCGAGAATTTTTTGAGGATGATCAATCTCCCCTTCGCGGTTGAGAAAAAGATCGGCATTGAATCCCAAAATCGATTCGGTGAATGTTTTTTCAAAACCGGCAAGAATCGACAAAGTGACTGTCTGAGAAGCTACGCCAAGCATTAAACCGATGATCGCAATCCAGCCAATCGCAGAATGGGCATATTTGGAGCGCCGATTAAAGATGGAACGAGTGGCAATAAGAAAGGCAAGTCGCATAAATTGGAAATTTGAATCGCCATTATTGGGGGCTTTGTCAAAGGATCTTTTTTACAAAAATCATCCCGTTTTTTTCACTCATACCTCAAACTCTCCGCAATATCGAAATTCCCGCTTTTCCTCGCCGGATACCACGCTGCAAGTAACGCCAGCAAAGGTGCCAGAAGCACAACCCATAAAATTGAGATTGGATCAAATTTCACCGGCAGATAATCGAGATAATAAGCGGATGGGACTTTGATCGGATACCACTTCAAAAACAGAATCGCTCCAAGTCCGATCAGTACCCCTGACGCGGTTCCAATCATTCCCAAAAAAAGGGAGATTTTCAAAAAAACTCTCTCGATTTTTTTCTGGCTGAAACCGAGCGATCTAAGAATCGCAATCTCTTTCTGTTTATCGACGACGAGCATCATCATCAGACTGAAAATATTGAAGGAGGAAATGGCGATCATCAAACCGAGCAGAAAAAACATCGCCATTCTCTCAAGACGCAACGCCTTGAAAAGCCTTTGTTGCCTTGTTTGCAAGGGGATAATTTCAAAAGAACTTTTTAAATCTTTTGAAAGAAGTGAAGCGGTTTTTTCCGCCTGAAAAAAATTTTGAAGATGAACTGACCATTCGGTGGGAACTTCCTGAAAAGGAACCAATCTTCTCGCCTCTTTCAAATCGATCACCGCAAATTTATTGTCATAATCATAATAGCCACTCTTAAAAGTGCCGATGATTTTAAATCTTCTTTTTTTGGGTCGCATCTCTCCACTCGGATCGACTTCACCGAATGGATAAATCAGATCAACCTCCTCAGTAAGAATCGCCAAAATATTCAACCGTTTTGCAAGCTCTGATCCGAGAACAATTCCGGGAAGGTTTTCTTCGGTTGATTGAAGATTTTCGACTCCAAATCCTTCCACAAATTCGATATTCAGTTTTTCAAAAAAATTTTTGTCCGATAAATCAACCCCTTTTAATTTCAGCCCTTGGCTCGAATCATCTTCTGTATGAATAATTGCTTCGGTTTCAAGATAAGGGAACAGCCCTGTGATGGTTGAATCTTTTGGAAGAATTGGAATTTTCTTTCCACTCAAATATTCCGGAGAAATCGGTTTTAAAACAATCGGAGAGGTGAATTTTAAAACCTTGTTTTGCATCTCAGCTGAAAAACCGGCCATCACCGACTGAATCAGCAAAAGCGCAAACACACTGATCATCACCCCCAAAACCCCGATCCAGGCAAGAAAAGAAACCATGAAAGATCTCTCTTTGGAAAAGAGATAGCGGCGGGCGAGAATATTTTCGAGAGACATAGAATTACTAACCGGTCCTTAATTTAGGAAGACATAATAACTGTGGTTGTACTAGAGGGGCCGCTCCTTTTAAATAAAAACATAATCTAAATAACGGACCCGTCAGTATAAATCCAAAAAGTCTTTGATCGCTTCTTTGACCTGATCTTGCAAATCTTCTGTGATGACTCCCAAATCTTCCCGAAAAAGAGTGTTATCCCAAGCAAGAATTTGATCAACCAACAATTCACTTTCGCGGTCTAAGCGACAATTTCCCATCGGAATCTTGATTCGCAATGGATAGGCATTTCCAGAAGAAAGTTTTGTGGTAATGGGGATCACAACCGTACTTTTCAAACCGGTCTGGGCAAACTCATTCGGCTGTATCGCAAGACAAGGTCTCCGTTTGCCAGGTTTTGTCCCGACACGAGGGTCAAGATCGATTACATAGACATGCCACTTTTCAGGGATCAGTGAAATCATCGTGACGAATTCTTTTTCAGAAGAGAATGTTTTTGAAATTCCTTATTCACCTGGGCACTCTGCTTTGAAACAATGCGAACCGCTTTCATCCATTGTTCCACTCTTTTTTTGCGCTGTAATTCCCTCTCCAGAGAGCTCAAGGCGGTACGTAAAACATCCACTTTACTGGAAGCTCCCAAACTCTTCTTTAGAGATTCCAGGCGTTGATCATCTTCTATTTGAATCATTAAAGGTTTACCCATATATACTTTAAAATATATCTATAAATATATCTCATGTAAAGGGGAATTTACCTCTACTTTTCCCTGCGAAGTTGTGGAAATAAAATGACATCCCGAATCGAGGGCTGATTCGTCAAAAGCATGGTCAATCGATCAATCCCGATCCCCTGCCCGGCGGTCGGCGGCATTCCATATTCGAGTGCGCGAATATAATCTTCGTCAAAATACATCGCCTCTTCATCCCCTTTTTCTTTCGCCTCGACCTGTTTTTTGAAACGTTCGGCCTGATCAATCGGATCGTTCAACTCGGAAAATGCGTTCGCAATCTCCCGGCCGTAAATAAAAAGTTCAAATCGGTCGACGAATTTTGGATCCTGGTCATTCTTGCGCGAAAGTGGGGAAACTTCCGCTGGATAATGAGTAATAAAGGTTGGATCGATTAATTGCGGCTGAACGACTTTGTCAAAAATTTCAGTGAGAATTGCCAAATGTTCTTCGCTTTCAAACTTTAATTTAATCTCCAACTTTTTCGCATATTGAACCGCCGTTTCTCGTGAGCTTAAAACCTCTTGCGGAACATTTCCGATCTCGACCAAAGAGTCGAGCATTCGGCAGCGACGGAACGGGGCTTTGAAGGAGATCAACTGCCCCTGATATTCAATCTCATCCTTCTGGAAAATCTTCTGAACCAGAAGATTTAGCAATTCTTCAGTCAGAAGGATGAGATCTTCATAAGTCGCGTACGATTGATAAAATTCAAGCATCGTAAATTCGGGATTATGCTGGATCGAAATCCCCTCATTTCTGAAATTCCGGTTGATTTCAAAAACCCGCTCAAGCCCGCCAACTACCAATCGCTTGAGATAAAGCTCCGGGGCAATTCGAAGATACAGATCCATATCCAGCGTATTATGATGGGTAATGAAAGGCTTCGCCGCCGCTCCGCCAGGAATCACATGCATCATCGGAGTTTCGACCTCCAAAAAATCTTTGGCGACAAAAAACTCCCGAATCGTCTGGATGATTTTTGAACGCATCACAAAAGTTTCCTTGACCTGCGGATTGACGATCAGATCAAGATAACGCTGACGATAACGAATTTCGACATCGGTCAAGCCATGCCATTTTTCAGGAAGCGGACGAATCGTTTTGACCGCGATTTTGAAATGATGCGCCTTCAAAGTCAGCTCATCGGTTTTGGTTCGAAACAGATTTCCTTCGACGAAAATAAAATCACCAATATCGAGTGTTTTAAAGGAAGCAAACTCCGGTTCAGAAAGAGAATCTTTCTGGATGAAAATCTGGAATTTTCCGGTTCGATCCCGCAACTGCACAAAAGAGGCTTTTCCGAACGATCGAACGGCAATGACTCGCCCGGCAAGCGAATAGATATTTGTATTTTTTTCCAGCTCTTCTTTGGAATGAGAATTGAATTCTTTCAAAAGATCTGCGGCCAAATTTTTTGGCTGGATATTGTTTGGATAGGGATTTTCCCCTTTTCCCTGCATCTCTTTCACTTTTTGCAATCGTTGATCGCGATATAAATTGGTATCTTCCATTTTTCAAATCCTTCTTTTTGTTTGTATTTTTTGCAAAGTGTCAAAAATCGCCTCTGAAAAACTATTTTTTATGAGGAGACAAATCTCATAAGCATCTTCATCGGAGTAAATATGCACTACCTCATTTCGCTTCTTCACCATTAAAGGAAAAATCTCCTCATGTTTCTTATCAATCAGACCCAAGGCAAAGGATTCCTTAAAACAACTTAAGGGAGAATTGGATTCAACCCCCTCTTCCAACAAGAACTCTTTCAGGAATTTCCAGAGTGATTCAAAAGTATATTCAAATCGTTTTGTAATAATTTCAGTCAAAATATCTTTTTCATATTTTGACGAAAACTCTTCAGAAATCGACTCTTTCAATCTTGCTGCGCTATCTTCAAGTCGTTCAAGAGCTCTCTGCAGTTTTTTCCGAGGTGCCATAACCGAGTCTCCTTCAATGCCTCTTTTTTCACTTTTTCGGAAATATCCGAAAAGTCGACCAGATCAATTTTTCGTAAAAAAGAAATCTTTGCCTCTAAATCTTCTTGCAGTTCAATAAAAGTTTTCGGATTGATTTTGCTTTTACAAAGAATCCCCAAATCAACATCGGAACTTTGAATTGCTTCCCCGGTGGCATAACTCCCAAACAGGAAGACCAGACAACTTTCCGGTTCAATCTTCTGAAAAATGATTTCAAGAATTTTTGGCTTGTATTTTTCAAGATCCATAAATCATTTTCGAATCTTCCTTTTGAACAGGCTCAAAATGGTATTTCGTTCTTCTATTTTCAACAAAAAAGTCATCAAAAAATAGGCAGCGACTCCAATCAAAACCAGCAGAATCAGAGCGGTGAGACGTGCCGGATTTGAATTTCCGAGATGAAGCTGCACAAAAGGTTTTGCGAACCATAAAACAACACCCATCATCAAAGATGCAAATACAATCTTCACTATTTTAAACATCGAGGCTCGAAGACCGAGCCGACCCATTTTTTTTCTAAAATCATAAAGGTGAAGCAGAAAATTAAACGCAGATCCGGAGGCAACCCCCAACGCCAAACCCAAATGCCCCAACGGTTTTAAAAGAATCGCCCCCAGAATAACATTCACTATCACCGCAAGATTCGCTGCCCGAACCGGGGTTTTTGAATCCTGAAGCGCGTAAAAAGCGGAGGCTGTAATACGGGTTCCCGAAACGAAGGGGAGCCCCAAGGCAAAGCATTGAAGCGCTTGGGCGGTCATGAGAGTGGCATGGGAAGAAAAATGTCCATGCTCAAAAAGAACCGAGATAATCAGTGGCGCCAACACAATCAATCCAACGGTTGCGGGAAAGTTCACAAAGCAAATCATCTGCAAACCTTCCTGGAAAGTCTTCTTCAGTTTCACCATGTTTTTTTCGGCGGCATGCTCCGAAAGTTCCGGCAAAATAACCGTCGCAAAGCTGATCGCAAAAACACCGAGCGGAAATTCCATCACCCGATCGGCATACCAAAGATAACTGACTGATCCGGTCGCGAGAAATGAGGCCATAAACGTAATCGCCAAAATATTCAGTTGATAAACGGCCGATCCGTAAATCGAGGGGAGCATTAATTTGAGAATTTTTTTCACACCCGGGTGATGCGGATTCCAGGCTATTTTCGGAAGAAATCCCAGTTTCACGAGAGGAGGAATCTGCAAAATAATCTGAAGCAGTCCCCCGAGAATCACTCCGATTGCCAATCCGATCGACGGCTGGGAGGTATACCGGCCGATCAAAAGCGCGCCGAGTATAATCCCCACGTTGAGAAGGATGGGAGAGGCAGCGGGAGTCGAAAAATGTTTCAACGCATTCAAGATTCCCATCGCCAGCGCGCCGAGACTGACCAGGAAGATATAGGGGAAGGTGATTTTGGTCAGTAGAACCGTCAAAACAAATTTTTCAGGATGTTCGGTAAATCCAAAAGCGGTCAATTTGACAAAAACGGCTGCAAAGACAACCCCAAGGATTGTCAGGATAAAAAGAAGTAAGGTGAGAAGAGTAAAAGTAAAATCCGCAACCTGCTTCGCCTCTTTTTTATCTTTCTTCAGATATTCGGTAAAAACCGGAATAAAGGAAATTGTCAGACACCCTTCTGCCAGCAGACGTCGGAATAGATTGGGAATGCGGAATGCAACATAAAACGCATCGGCTGCCTCACGCGCTCCCAAAAGATAGGCAATTAAAGTATCTCGGAGCAGTCCAAAAATTCTTGAGAGAAAAGTCAAAAAACCGACCATCCCGGCGCGGCTGGTCACCTGCCTGATTTCGGAGGAGGAAGAAACGGTCGGCATCGAATTGGTTAAGGCGGAGGTATTATCTTCTGAATAAGAATCAACCGGTTCTTTTTTGGGATCAATCGACGGATTCGCCATAGAAAAAAATGGGTAACATGAGAAATCGGTAAATGCAAAGGGGGGAATTTAAGACACGAAGATTTTTAAGCTTCTTCACCCATCTCTGAATAAACTATTTCGGCCTCACAAACCCATTCAATGGAGTTTATTTTATTTTCCCGATTTGGAGACGAATCCGGTTGCACAACAGGAGCAAGTCCCTGCTTCTTCAACTCTTCAAAGGATTTCAATCCCGGAATTCCATATCGAAATTTTTCGTAACTTTCCGGATCAACCTTCTCCAAAGCATCAGTGAGATCCTTCGGATTCCCCATCATCTGCGCAATCACCATCAGAGAAACGGCATCATCTCCACTTCCGACAAAGGAGGACCAATGCCGAATTGCATCCCGCATCCCTTCTCCGAAAGGCTTTTCTCCCTTCTCACCTTTTATAGAACTTCTCCACAAAGCCTGAGCCTCGGGATTGTTTGGATTGAGAAGTTCTTTGTTTTTTCTTTTTAATTCCTCCAAAGATTTGTTCACTACTTCATCTTCATCCTTTCTTTGGATGAGCGTCGCGAGTTCTCTGGCTCTTTTTTCAATCGAACCACTTTTAATAAAAGTTTCATGAACCTCTCTGGCATCGCGGTCTTCCCGGAGCCCCTCTTTGGAATAGGCCAAACCGATGCCGGAAACCAGCAATGCCGCCCCTATCGCCCAAGGTGCGCCGGCAAATGCGATGGTCCCGGTGAGAAAATACCATAGACCAGTATAAAGCGCGCCACCGATCGCATAAAAAGTGGCAGCTCCGGTCACCGCGGTTATTCCGGCATCAACCGCCACCTCAAGCCAGCTCACCTTGGGGTTAAAAAAGGCATCCCACACAGTTAAACCAAAAGAGTAGAGAGTCGCAAACGGGCCAACCACGGCACCCGCAATATTGGCACCGATCCCGAGATAGGTCCACAAAGAGAGTCTGGGAATTTGGGGAAGCAGCTCTTTTCCTCTCGTCACGTTGAGCCCTTCACCGAATGTGCGATTGACAGTAACCTCTCTGAGTGTGGTGAAAGCCCGTTCTGTTCTTTGGGGCAAGGTTTCAATCACTTCCAGATCTTCGGGATGAAGAGGATAAATAATTTCAGTGGTTGGAATTGCCGTTTCATCAAAAAGAACCGTTGCCCCTTTCGGTAAGGGAAGATCGGCAATCCGCCGGATAAGCGCCGCCTGGGAAATATTTTCAGGGTTCACAGAAACCGGAAAATCGGCAGGATAAGTTTGTTGCAGATAGTGGAGTATCGCTTTTCCACTCTCCCCAAAACGACCCAAAAAGCTGCTCCTCTCTGCGAGAGGCAAATTTCGCAAGTATCGCTGAACCGCAAAAACTTCCGATTCCGTCATCTCGGCCGGATGAAAAGGGATGGTCGAACGAACATGTCCGGCGGCAAAATCACTCGCATTGACTCCCCAGAAACCGGGCCTCACCATCCCTTCCCGAATCAGTTGACCCTCCTGATCGATGAATCGGGTAAATGTGTCGACAATATTTTTTGCGGCAGGATCACAGGAAAAAGAGAACCCCGAAGCATTTTCGATCGCCGGAGTCGGATAGGAAGCGGTCGGCATTCGAAAGCGCCAACCCGATCTGCCAAAGCTCTCTTTTGCTGCAATCGAGGCGAGCTCGGCAGTCTCTTTCAGATCTTTCAACCTCTGGGAAATTCGGAAGGTGTCATTTGCCTCCCTCGCCTTTTGAAGAACGTCGCCCGCCGACAACGGAAAGTCCCCCTGAAAAATTTTCGGAACTGTTCCCTGCAGCTGAAGTTCTCTTTCAATCCACTGAGCCACCTCTTTCATCTCCCTTATTTTTCCGGTGATCGATTGTATCCGCCCCAAAAGTTTGTTTGCGAGCTCCTCTTCACTCAACGAAAAAGAGCGGGAAGTTCTCAGTCTATCCCGAACATAATCAAAATCTTTTCTTAACTCCCAAACCTCCGCTTCCGACAAAATATCATTGAATAATCGGGTTACTTTTTGGGGGAGAGATCCTTTCGCCAATTCATTTATCTCTCCGGTTAACCACTGCATCTGCTCACCCAACCGACTCGCCGGAAATCGGGTCAAAATCGGTTGAATCACTCCCCGTTCATAATTTCTCAGAAGGATGGTGAGAGAGCCAAGATGGGTCTCGGTGAATGGAATATTGGATCGGGGGAGAAGAACGACTGATCGCAGACTTCTTCCGACCGAAGAAACAGCTCCGATCATCAGAGTCGGATCGGAGCGCGAAGAACCGGAAAAAAGCCTTGAAAGATGGCTTTTTTCGACCGGTTTGCCTGATCGGCAAAGAGGAGCCATCTCCGCAAAGAGTGGAGGAGTCAGGGAGGATGAGAGTGGTTCAACGCGACTACCGGTAAAAAGCGGTGTAGAGAGGTTTTCCTCACAACTGGCTGGATTCTCTTTATATTCCGCGATCGGATTGGGGCAAATCATCGACATTATTTTTCCTTTGAGAGTGTCAAAGAACTGTCGGCGACCGAGCCAAAAAGTTGCGTAATAATCTTAGTTTGACAAGTTTTGCCAGATTTGTTACCAGCAAAACCTGTTTTAACCCTAAAAAAAGGATTTCCAAATGGCAGATGCGGCAGCAAAAAAACGAAAACTTCCGAAGGGAAGACACAAAAGCCAGATCAAAAGAGAAGGTCAGAGCCTCAAAAGACATGAACGAAATGTCTCCCTGAAATCTCTTTTAAAAACCGTCGTGAAAAAGGTTCGAGTCGCCGTTGAAAAGAAAGAAAAAGATCTCGCAAAAACCCTGCTTCAAGATGCCTCAAAAACAATCCAGAAAATCGCTTCAAAAGGGGTGATTCATAAACAGAACGCCTCCAGAAGAATTTCAAGACTTTCAAAGCTGGTCAACTCGATTGTTTGATTGAATAGATCTCTTGCGCAAATCATCCAAAATGACCCTTCGACCCGCTTCGCGGAAGCTTCAGCGAGGCGAGCAAGCTCAGGGTGT
>CAZSRQ010000055.1:0-14874 GCA_964609335.1 uncultured Pseudomonadota bacterium | reverse complement strand
TGAGATGCTTTTTTGGGTTCATTTTTCTTGACAGTTTCTTTTGATGGTTTTTCATTTTCAGAATCGTTGCTGAACTCTTTGAATTTCTCTTTCACGGTCGGAATAATCTCAGGACCGATTTCCTTCAAATCTTTTCCGACCAGGCTTTTTCCCAATTGATAGAGATAGGCGAAAGCTTTGGTTCCATATTCTTCCGCATAGGTTCTGGCACTTGTTCCATTGTATTTTAGATTAAAAATTAATGCGAAAATAACAAAAAGTATGACAATTTGAAAAATTCTTTTGAAAAGTCTGAACATGAGTGATTCCTTTTGAATGATGACGCTTTACGTCATCTTTTATTTCGTAGTTCTCCTCGACAGTTTCCATGAAACTTTGATAAGATCCAGCCAATGAAAAATCTGGGAGAATCTCTTCCGAAAAAACAGGCGATTCTGATTGTCGATGATAATCCAACCAACGTTGAGCTTTTGTGCGCTCAACTGAAACCTTTCAACTATGATCTCCGAACCGCATTTGATGGAGAGCAGGCTTTAAAAAAAATCGAAACCGATCCACCCGATTTGATCTTGCTGGATCTGATGATGCCGCAAATCTCAGGCTATGAAATCTGTGAAAAACTGAAGAAAAACAAGAAAACCCAGCTGATTCCGGTGATCGTGATTACCGCTTTAAAAGAGCTGAACGATAAAATCAAGGCGATTGAAATTGGGGCAGATGATTTTTTGATGAAACCGTTCAATAAGCTTGAACTTATAACACGAATCCGCTCTTTGTTGAAATTAAAAGAATTATACGACAACGTTGAGATGAGTGAGGATATTATTTTTACGCTCGCCGAGATGCTTGAGGCAAAAGATATTTATACCCGAGGTCATTCGGAACGGGTTGCCCGCTATAGCATTGAACTGGCGAAATTTATTGGGTTGGGGGATGCCGATCAGGAGGCAATTCGCCGCGGAGCGCTTCTGCATGACATCGGTAAAATCGGTATTCGAGAATCGATCTTGAACAAACCTGAAAAGCTTTCCCAGGAAGAGCTGGCGCATGTCCGCTCCCATCCAGCCCGTGGATGCGAAATCTGTAAATCGCTTAAATCGCTTCAAAACTCTTTGTCGATTATCCGGCATCATCATGAGCGGATTGATGGTGGAGGCTATCCGGATGGTGTTTCAATCCACAATATTTCGATCGGTGCCCGGATTGTTGCCATTACCGATAGTTATGATGCAATGACCTCGAATCGTCCCTACCGAAAAGGGATTACTCCCTCCGAGGCGATCAAGATATTCGAGAGTGAGAGTGAGATGGGACAGTGGGATCCTCAGCTTTTACAAGAATGGATTCGATTGTTGAAGATGAGCGCCGGTTTTAACCAGAAATAAAATAGCTTGAGGCAAATTCTTTTTCCTTTTTTTGTCTTTCTTCATTCCAGTTGAGTTTCATAGAAATCAGCTCAATCGCCCGTGGCAATGATTTTAGCATCGCCTGAATATCCAAAAAACCGAATCTCATTCTTCTGGCCAGAATATCAATCGCATGTTCGGCCATTTCGTTTTCAATCGTATAAAACAGTTCCGCTTCGATGAAGGGATGTGGATCGGCAAGACGCGCCAAATATTTTCCTTCTTCGATCTGCAAAACTTTTTCCGCCTGATCTCCATAGGCATGGCTTAAATGCTGGGCGATATCCAGATCAATTTCATATTTTTGTTGCAGCTCTTTGATCTGTTCAGCGTGATAATTTTCCGCTCCGATCAGTTGAATCTCTTCAGTTCTGGATGGACCGATCGGAAACAGGTTTCCCTCTTGGATGGCGCTGTTGACCGTATCGATCGCCATTTTGCGATAGGTGGTCCATTTCCCGCCGATAATACTGACCAAACCGGCTTTGCTTACTTCAATAAAATGATCTCTCGAAAGATTGGAGGTGCCTGAAATATGGGAGTTGGAAACCAAAGGACGAAGTCCCGACCAAGCTGAAAGAATATCTTTTCGATGAATCGGAACTTCCAGATATTTTGAGATATGATCCAACAAATATCGAATATCTTCTTCGGTTGGTTTTGGGTTTACTTCGACTTTTGCGGGATTATCGGTCGTTCCAACCAGCGTATTCTCAAGCCAGGGGAGCATGAACAAGACTCGTCCATCCTCGGTTTTTGGAAATAGCAATCCGACATCTGAACCGAGAAGTTTTTTGTTTAAGATGATATGAATTCCGGAACTGGCGTTTAGCAAAGGAGAGAGGTTTGGATCATCCATTTTTCGAATCGAGTCGGCAAAAGGGCCGGTCGCATTAATGACAGATTTGGCCCGAATCGGGAACTTTTCCCCGTCGATCAAATCATGAATGTTTGCTCCTCGGATTTTCCCGTTTTCTTTGATCAGTTCGGTGATCTCGATGTAGTTCAAGGGGACAGCCCCAAGATCAATGCTCGTCAAAATGAGAGAGACCGCCATTCGTGCGTCATCGAACTGTCCATCATAGTACAGAGTTCCCCCCTTGAGACGATTGGATTTCAAGTTGGGGAAGTAGGAGATAATTTCTTTGGGAGAAACCGCCCGGCTTGGAGCAAGATTTGTTTTTCCCGCAAGCCAGTCGTAGGCTTTTAATCCGATACGATAGTAGGGAATCTCGAGCCATTTATAAAGCGGAGTGACAATTGGCAACACGCGAGTGAGATGGGGAGCTATTTTGAGAAGAGTCGCTCTTTCATGCAAAGCTTCTTTGACCAAATGAAGTTGACCGCGATCGAGCTGTTTGACCGCCAATTCGAGATATCGGACCCCGCCATGCAACAGCTTTGTACTTCGGCTGGAAGTGCCGGAGGCAAAGTCGTTTTTTTCAACCAGCGCAACCTTCAATCCTCTGCTCGCCCCGTCCAGAGCAATGCCAGCGCCTGTTGCCCCTCCACCGATCACCAAAATATCAAAAATTTCCCTTTTGAGTCTGTTTAATTTTTCTTCCCGTCTCATGAAAATACAGTTATGAGTTTTAAAGACAGTTAGGAGTTAGGGGTTAGGAGTCGGGAGAAAAATTTTTATCCCCCAACTCCTAACCCCCGACTCCTAACCATTTAGAAAACCTCTAACTCCCCTAATCAAAAATATGAATGCATCGCAGCTCTATCCATCTAAGAAAAAAACGCTCGATGAATTTCAAGAAATGATTCATCCGGTTGATTCTTTGGCAACTTCGATTGCTGCCGGACAGCCGCGCGGGTTACTCAATCACTTAAGCAATAAAAAGGAAATTGAAAAGTTAGAAATATTTACCGGACTTTGTGCATTCCCTTATCCACTCTTCGCCAACCCCAACGTTTTCGTGACGAGCGGCTACTACGGCCCAGTCGAGCGCGCGCTCAATGAAATGGGGGCGAATATGGCGTATCTTCCGCTTTCGTTTGATGCGTTTGAGGTTTATGCTGATTATAAAAAACCGCGGGTGGTCATGACGACTCTTTCAGCGATGAATGAAGAAGGATATCTTTCCTTCGGGGTCAATTCGGAGGCTTCTTATCATACGATTCTCTCCGCTGCGAAAGATCCTGATCGAAAGGTGATCATTGAAGTGAATCCCCGGATGCCTTGGGTGAACGGGATTCCAAAGTTGGGAGACAATAAAATTCATATCAGTGAAATCGATGCGCTTGTTGAATATGAGCAGGATATGATGTCGGTGAATCCTTCTGAACCGGGTGAAGTCGAAAAGAAAATCGCCGAAAATGTGGCTGATCTGATTCAAGACAAAGATACGTTGCAATTTGGAATTGGGGCCATTCCCAACGAAGTGGCACGACTTCTCTCACAAACCAACAAAGGGGATTTTGGGGTTCATTCCGAATTGATCAGCGATGGTTTTCTTACTTTGATCGAATCAGGAAAAATCAGTAATGCCCATAAAGGTTTTTTTGAGGGAAAAACTGTTTTTACATTCGCGCTTGGTTCACAAAAACTCTACGATTGGTTGGATGAGAAAAACGGAAAAAACCGGGGAAGAGCAATTGCTGCTCCGGTTTCTTATGTGAATGATCCATCCGTTATCTCAAAGCATTTCAATATGGTTGCCGTGAACGCCGGATTCATGATCGATTTTTCCGGTCAGGTCTCCTCGGAGGCGATCGGAGAGAAGCAGTACAGCGGCGTTGGCGGTCAGCTCGATTTTGTGCAGGGGGTGGTGCATAGTCCCCATGGGAAAAGCATTCTATGTATCAAGTCCTCAGTCATGATTGAAGGAAAACGCTATTCGAATATTGTCGATACTTTTCCACCCGGTTCAATTATTTCAACTCCCAGGCATTATACCCAGTGGATTGTTTCGGAATATGGAGCGGTGAATCTTTATGGACTGACCGATGAAGAACGTCCGCTGGCCCTGATAAAAATTGCGCATCCGGATTTTCGGGAGGAGTTATTGGAAGCGGCAAAAACGAGGGATAAGACAAATTATAAATCGCGATTGAGTTCGGCTCCAGTTTAAATTTTTGATAAAAAGCAGGTTTTTAAATTAGGATAAAAAGTATTGAAAAATAGTATATTTTTGGTATAATTATCGTATGATTTTTGAATATGATCCGGAAAAGAGTAGGACTAATCTTAGAAAACATGGGATTGATTTTGAACAAGCAAAGAAATTATGGAAAGGCTCTTACGTCGAATTTTCTGCTAAAAGTGAGTTTGAAAACCGATTTACGATCATAGGTTTTATGAAAGGAAAACTTTATACCTGTATTTACACTTTGAGAGAAAATAAAATCAGATTAATTAGTTGTCGAAGATCAAGAGAAAAGGAGGCAATTTTATATGAAAAAAGTATCAAAGAGCCCAAAAACGGCTGAACAGTTTGATGATTATTTTGAAGAGAATGATATTGCCGATTTGCTGGAGAGTGGAACGAAAAGGATCAATATTGATTTTCCTGCTCCAATTCTACGTCGCCTTGATTTAAAAGCTCATCAGCTCGGTTTAACAAGACAAGCTTTAATTAAGTATTGGATTGCCGAAAGACTTGATTTGGTGAAGATAGCTTCATGAATAAAGTTGTTCGATATTGCCCCCATCTTGCACTTCCCGCTTATGCTTATGTTCCTGGTCAAATGCAGAAAGATGAGCATCGCCGCGACATTCCCAAAATAAAAACGATCAATATTTCTCCCAAAAAATGGTTTGAAAATGAAGCGTATATTTATGGAATCGATTTATTCAATCATGATTATTTCTATGAAGCGCATGAGGTTTGGGAAGCGCTTTGGATGAAGGTCGATCGAGAAACGGTTCAGGGAAAATTTTTAAAAGCGTTGATTCAGCTGGCGGCATCCCGCTTAAAAAACTTGATGGGAGAGGCAAAACCGGCGGAAAGATTGAGTTTGAAAGCGAGGGAACTTTTCCAGGTGGTTTTGAATTCTGGGAAGTGTGATCTGGATGGGAGTTATATGGGCTTTTCGATTTTGTTTAAGGAGTTTAAAAACATTGAACAGATTGTTTAATTATTTATTTTAATAAAACTCTTTTCCATCTAAGATTAGATACAGATTTTCAATCCCTTCCTTAATTTTGACTAAGAAGAGTACCGCCTCCCGCCCATCAATCAACCGATGATCATAGGAAAGTGCAACATACATCATCGGCCGAATCTCCATTTTTCCATCCACCACCATGACCCGTTCTTGAGTCTTATGAAGGCCTAAAATAGCCGACTGTGGCATATTCAAAATAGGGGTAGAAAGCAAAGATCCAAAAACTCCCCCGTTACTGATTGTAAAAGTTCCCCCAGTCATTTCAGGAATTGAAAGCTTGCGGGTTTTCGCTTTTTCAGTCAGCTCTACCAATTTTTTTTCAATGTCGATCAGATGGAGTTTGTCGGCATCACGAATCACCGGAACGACCAAGCCATTATCTGTACTGACTGCAATAGAGAGATCGATGAAATCACGATGAATCACTTCGTCCCCTGTAAAAAATGCGTTCACCATCGGATATTCTTTTAAAGCTCTGACCGCGGCCAAAGCAAAGAAACTGACGATTCCAGGGGCGACTCCGTATTTTTCCTTAAAATGCTCTTTTTGTTTTTTTCTAAGATCGATGACCTGAGTCATATCGACTTCATTGAAGGTGGTCAGAATTGCGGCGGTATGTTGGGCGGAGACGAGATTCTGGGCAATTTGTCGGCGAAGTCTTGTGACTGGTTCTCTTCTCTCCCCTCGGGATTCATCCACTGCATAAGAAGTTTCCGGTGTCGCAGAACGGGTTGCTTCCGGAGAAGCGGCGACTGTTTGAGATTGAACATTTAAAACATCTTCTTTAAGAATTCTCCCCTCTTTGCCAGAGCCTTGGAGAGTGGAGGGATTCAAATTCTTTTCTGCCACAACTTTTCTGACTGCAGGGCTCAGAGGTTTTTCATTGGAGAGCGCCGAGCTGTTTTGGTGATTATTGCCGAGATGATTTTCCTGTTTTACGGGAGTGGATGCCATTTCTGAAGTGACACTATCGTCGATCATCGCGATGACATCACCTGGCTTCACCACTGTATCCGGATTTGGAAACAGGATTTCAATCCTTCCACTATTCTCCGCTTGCAGATCAAACGTCGCTTTTTGGGTTTCCAAATCGACCAACACTTCATCTTTTTTGACAAAGTCACCGGTTTTTTTTAACCAGGCACCGATGTAAACTTCATTAATAGATTCTCCCGCAGAGGGGACGATCACTTTGTGTTTCATAGTTTTACCATCATTATTTGTAACTACTCAGGTATCTAAAATAAGTTTGTCATTCCCGCAGGCTTTTTGGCGGGAATCCCCCTGATCCAATTATTGAGTAGGGGGATCCCCGATAAAAACACTCGGGGATGACTAATAATCTGGAGGAGCTGAGTAGTGAGCATTATTTTATATCCAACGCCGTTTGAACAATCCTCTTCTGCTCCTTCAAATGAAGACTCATATAACTATCGGCAGTACTGGCTTGGGGTGATCTGCCGACATAAATAAATTTCTGATCCGGTTTTAATAGGGGGGATAAAAATTGCAATATAAAACTCCATCCCTCCATATTTTGCGGGCCTTCCTGACACCAGACGATCTCTTTTGCTTTTGTATAGGAAGAAAGTATTTTAATCCATTGATCGATCGGAAAAGGATAAAACTGCTCGACCCTGATCAGGGGAATCTCTTTTTTTGATTTTTCTTTTCCATCCAGAAGATCGTAGTAAATTTTCCCGCTGCAAAGAACTATTCTTTCAGCCTTGTTTTTTAACGACGGATCTGTGTCATCAATAATTTCCTGAAAAACCCCATTTTCAAAATCGGTCAAGGGAGATGAAGATAAAGCGCTTCTCAAAAGGCTTTTAGGAGTCATTAGGATAAGCGGTAATCGAAAATCGCGTGTCATCTGTCTTCTTAAAACATGAAAATATTGGGCTGGAGTGCTCAAGTTGCAAACCTGAATATTATATTGCGCACAGGCCTGAAGAAACCTTTCAACTCTTCCGGATGAATGCTCTGGGCCTTGCCCTTCATATCCGTGGGGAAGAAGGAGAACCAGGCCGCTATATCGTTGCCATTTGAAGGCGGAAGAGGTGAGAAATTGATCAATGATGACTTGGGCTCCATTCACGAAATCCCCAAATTGGGCCTCCCAGATCGTCAGTTTTTCAGGGTGGGCAAGGCTTTCACCAAACTCAAATCCCATCGCTGCATATTCGGAGAGGGGAGAATTGACAATTTCGCAATCCCCTTTTGCTTGAGCCAGATGATTGAGCGGTGTGTATTTTTCACCGGTTTCGATATCATGAAAAATCGCGTGACGATGAGAGAAAGTTCCACGTTCTGAATCTTGTCCCGCGAGGCGAATCGGATATCCGTCCATCATGAGAGATCCGAAGGCGAGACTTTCCGAAAATCCCCAATCGGCATTTCGATGGCCGTTCAACATTTCCACCCGTTCTTCCAGAATTTTCTTCAGTTTCGGGTGGAGATGAAAATTTTCAGGAATGGTAAGAAGCTGCCTTCCGATTTCTTGTAATTTGAAAAGAGAAACTCCCGTTTTATATTCTTTGAAAAGATTCTTGTCGGTTGCCCGCCGAAAATCTTTCCATCGGTTTCCAAAAGAATCCATCATCGGAGAGACTTTTGATTTTTTTGCAGTATCGAGTTTTTCATCCAGCTTTTTCGAAAGATCTTCAAAAATTTGTGAAACTTCATTTTCTGTAATTACTTTTTGTTCCACCAGTTTATTGGCATAGATTTCTCTGACGCGTGGATGGGAGTTGATTTTTTTGTACAACAGCGGCTGGGTAAAAGTCGGTTCATCCGCTTCGTTATGACCATAACGACGATAACCGATCAGATCGATGACGACATCTCTTTTGAATTTGTTCCTAAATTGCAGAGCCAAAGAGGTGCAGCGGAGAGCGGTACTCGGTTCATCCGCATTGACATGAAAAATCGGAATTTCAAGCATTTTTGCAACATCTGTCGGCTGTGGAGTCGATCTCGATTCTTTTGGATTCGTCGTAAATCCGACCTGATTATTGATGATAATATGGAAAGTGCCGCCGACGGTATAACCGCCCAAATCAGATAAATTCAGTGTTTCGTAGACGACCCCTTGTCCGGAAAAAGAGGCGTCTCCATGAATCACGACTGCCAAGGTTTTGATTCGATCCTGGTCATTTTTCAGTTTTTGTTTTGCACGAGTCACTCCCGCCAAAACGGGATTGACCGCTTCCAGATGGCTTGGATTGGGCATGAGCGAAAGATGCACCTCTTTTTGGCTTAGAGTGGTGATGTTTTGTGAAAAACCCATATGATATTTCACATCACCGTCTCCGACATTCGCATCAACATTTCCTGCAAATTCGGCGAGCATTAGTTTGATATCTTTATGAAAAATATTGGCGAGAACATTCAGTCGTCCACGATGAGCCATGCCGATAATGATTTCATCGGTTCCAAGGAGACTGGCCTGATCCATGAGATGATCCAGCATCGGAATAATGACATCATTGCCTTCGAGAGAAAAACGTTTTTGTCCCACAAACCGCTTGTGAAGAAAGGTTTCAAAGATTTCCGCTTCGCATAGTTTTTCCAAAACACGCTTTTTGATTTCGTTTGATAAAGGACGAGTCAAAACATTCGATTCAATTCTTTTTTGAACCCATTGTCTCGCTTTCGGGTCATTAATATGATCAAGTTCGACAGAAACGGGGGAGCAATAGTAAAAAATCAGTTTTTGGACGATCGTTCGAAGCGGAACTGCTCCAAGCCCCAATACTCGACCGACTTCGCTGACCCGGTCGAGATCCTTTTCATTCAATCCAAAACCGGAGAGGTTTAAAAGGGGATGGGTTTTGATTCCCCGATCGAGCGGATTGACATCGGCAATCAGGTATCCCATTTCCCGATACCCTTGAATCAGTTCCAGAACTTTTTTTTCAAATTCGAGGTTTTCCTGGGAAAGAGCAGGAATGGCACGTATTTCTTTTAAACGTGAAAGATTTTCAAGCGACATCCCTTCAAAAAAATAACGCCAGCTGGGGTCTAGTTTTGTGGGATCTTTTCGATATTGTTCTTCTAATTTTTCTAAATAATCAGTACTCAGCGGGTTGAGATAGGTAAGCATAGGTTAATTGAATCGAGCCAATAGATATCGGTTCATTCTAGCTCTCTCTTTATAAAAAAGACAAATCATTGTTACATAGAAAAAGGGGTCATTCATGGGTAGTCAACCAAAGATAGCGGCATTCGCAGGAAGCACCCGGGTAGAATCCTTTAATAAAAAACTGGTGAAAATTGCAATGCGAGCCGCAGAAAATGGTGGAATTGCAGTTGAGTATATAGATCTCCGCGATTTTCCGCTCCCGCTTTACGATGCTGACCTTGAATCCCTTCGCAAGGAAATACCTGGTTTTTGACATCCTTTGATATCTTCTTCATTCAGAATTTTTTTTTAAGCCATAGAGTTTGGCCAGCTCCTTGACTATAATGGTAGAGGAGAGTGAAAAATGGATAGGCATTTTCCCGTCAGGCTTTTCACCCAGGTTGCTTTTCTTCTGATGCTGTTCGCAAGTTCTTTTTCTTTTTCAGAAGAAACTTGGAAGCCGTTTGTTTCAAAAGAGGGGAGTTTTTCAATTTTGATGCCCGCAACTCCGAGCTTTAAAAAAGTGTCTCATAAAAGTTTTGTTGGGACGGTGGAAGAGAATACCTTTCAAGCCAAATCCGGATCTGAAATCTTTATCATTGAATATTCCGATATTCCAAGAACCGCCCTTTTTTTAAGCGGGCCTGACACTATATTCGATGAAACCAAAGAGGGATTGCTCAATGACTTGCATGGGGTACAATTGCGGTTTGTATCAACCACTTTTCAGGGGAATCCAGGTAAATTGCTGACTTTTAAGATTTTAGCCCAAGGTAAAGATTCGAATGAAATGATGGGTAAGGCGAGGTTACTTTTAGTGAATCAGAGGTTGTATGTTCTTTTGGTGATTGCCCCCAGATCTTCAAATTCTAATCATGTTGATCTGTTCTTGAACTCCTTTCAAAAGTTGTAGCTTTTGAACCTTTACTAATCAATGGAAGACCGATATAGGTTTTTGAATTAAGAAAAGGAGTGAAAAATCATGTTTACCTTAACGGATAAAGCAAAAGAGAAGCTGAAGTTTTTTATGCAAGAGAGAAATGCTGCAGAATGGGGAGTCCAAATTCGTAACCAGGGAGGGTCCAACTTTCATTTTTCCCTGATTCAAATTGAACCACTTGATCCACAAGATATTCTTCTTGAAGTTGAAAGTTTTAAATTTATCGTTGAAAAAGAGCTCTCCACTCAACTCACTGATGCCAAGATCGATTTTGTGCAAACCGCTTGGAGTAGTGGTTTTAAGGTAGAGTTAAAAAAAGAAGAAAATACAACGGGTTATTCTAAACTTGATGAATCACTTCCTCAAGTTCAAAAAATTCAAAAATTGCTTCGTGAGGAAATTAATCCGGCGATTGCAGATCATGGTGGTTTTGTAGAGTTGCTGAATTATAAAGACGATGTTGTCTATTTGAAGATGGGTGGAGGATGTCAGGGATGTGCTTCATCCCAGGCGACTTTAAGACAGGGGATTGAAGCGAGGCTTCGAGAAGAGGTTCCAGAAATCGTTGAAGTGGTCGATCAGACAGATCATGCAGGTGGCGCAAATCCATATTTTTAATAGATCTCTTGCGTAAATCATTCAAAGTGACCCTTCGACCCGCTTCGCGGAAGCTTCAGCGAGGCGAGCAAGCTCAGGGTGTCCCAATTGGGAAAAAGTGGGACATGGTGAGCGTAGTCGAACCATCAATTTGGATTTACGCAAGAGATCTAATTATTTGCATGCGTATCTTTTTGTAAAAAAACTTCCATTGTGAACCATGTTTTTATCCGTATAGTTCAGAATTCTCCTTGCCTCTTGAAAGAATGAAGTGTTAAAATTTTTATATTCTTGCAATAGGTTGTAAATAATAATTTTAAACTTTTATTTTAAAAAAGTGAGGGTAATCCATTGATTTTAGATAATATATTTGGTTTTTTTTCAAATGACCTTGCCATCGATTTGGGAACAGCAAATACATTAGTTTACGCTAAAGGACAGGGAATTGTTTGTGCCGAACCTTCCGTGGTGGCGGTTCAAAAAGATGCAAAAGGGGGAAAAAGAGTTCTCGCAGTTGGAATGGAAGCCAAAGAGATGCTCGGTAGAACTCCTGGAAATATAGAAGCGATTCGTCCGATGAAAGATGGGGTAATCGCCGATTTCGAAACTACAGAAGCAATGCTTCGTTATTTTATCCGCAAAGCCCACAAAAGAAAAACCCTGGTCAGACCCCGTATCATTATTTGCGTTCCGTTTGGAATTACAGAGGTTGAAAAAAGAGCGGTACGTGAATCGGCAGAATGTGCCGGTGCTCGCGAGGTTTATTTAATTGAAGAGCCGATGGCTGCTGCGATTGGGGCAGGGCTTCCGATTACGGAAGCGACAGGAAACATGATTGTTGATATTGGTGGAGGAACCACTGAAGTTGCGGTCATCTCACTTGCCGGAATTGTCTTTTCACAATCTGTTAGGGTGGCTGGTGACAAAATGGATGAAAGCATTATCCAATATATCAAACGAAAATATAATCTTTTAATCGGAGAACGAACCGCTGAAATGATCAAAATTTCGATCGGAAATGTTTATCCGAGTGGCGAAACAAAAACATTGGAAATTAAGGGAAGAGATTTAATCGCAGGAGTTCCAAGAGTTCTTTCGGTGAATGGAGATGAAATCCGCGAGGCGATCGCCGAGCCGACCCATATCATTCTTGAAACGATCAAGATTGCCCTGGAAAACACCCCTCCAGAACTTGCTTCGGACATTATCGACAAAGGAATTACCTTGGCGGGTGGTGGAGCCTTGCTTAAAAATCTTGATATTTTAATTCATGAAGAGACCGGTTTACGGGTGACCATTGCCGATGATCCACTCTCGACGGTGGTGTTGGGAACTGGAAAGGCACTGGATCAGCTGGATCGTCTCAAGGGAATTACTCTCAATTGAGAAAGTCAAAATTTTTAGACTCCTGATCTTTAATCTCAAGATTTCTAAAAAATATAACCATTTTTCAAAGGTTCTCCTGTCATGGTTTTCGGGCGCCATCGTCCCAAAAGTTTTTCAATTCCGCCCCTTTATTCTATATTGGTCGTGCTGCTGATTTTAAGCAGATTTTATCCGCCGATCGCTCATTTACAAGATAAGGGGATTCATTTTGTTTTGACTCCGGTTTTTTCATTTTTTCACTCTCCCAATAAAAAAGAGGAAAGTTCTGAAATTGGGAAATTGAAAGAAGAAAATAGACAGTTAAAATATCGATTGTCCGAACTGGAAGAGGTGAAGATCAATTTTGATAAGTTAAATGCTCTCCATAATTTTACAGAAAAAAATTCTTATCAGACAGAAGTTGCCAGAGTGATTTCTTTCGATGCGATTCAGGGGATTAAAAGCGTCTTGATTAACAAGGGAAGCCAAGATGGAGTTAAAAAAGGACAGGCGGTAATTGCTTTGGAGGGAGTTGTGGGGGTGGTGGCGAAAGCCAATCCAACCGATGCGATGGTGCTTTTATTGACCGACCCATCTTCTGCAGTGGATGGAGAAATAAGGCCGAGTGGAGCGAGAGGGTTGATTCATGGTCAGCGTAAAAATCTGGGTCTTCGTAGGGAATATTGGGTGACCCGCATGGAGTATTTGGGATATTCGGATGAACTTCATGAAAAGGATCCGGTGGTTACTTCAGGTTTAGACCGTATTTTTCCACCGGGAGTTCCGATTGGAAAAATTGAAAAAATTAATCGGGATGAAAAAGGGCTTTTTGTCTCCGCCGATTTGGTGACGGAAGTTGACTTTTCAAAACTTTCTGAAGTTTTGGTAATTAAAAAGTAAGTTTTTTGTTACTTTTGTAAAAAAATCTGTTATAAATAAATGAGATATCATTCATCTATTCACATTCTTTTTAAGAAATAATTTTCATCCTCATGAAAAATTTTTCTCTCCTAGCCCTGTTTTGGTTGATCTGTTTTATCATTGAAACCAGTTTTTCTTGGGATGTGGGAAGTGTCAATCTCAGGCCTTATGCTTCCTGTTTTATTCTAGGGTATGCCTATTTCGTCTTGCCAGCTTTGAGCGGGTTTTTTCTTGCGGCTCTTGTATTCTTGGTGACATCCAGTTTTTCAATGACAGGATTTTTTCCGTTTTTATCCATATTTACACTCTACTTTTTGATTTTTTGGATTAAAAGAAAAACCTTCGTGGAGAATTTTTTGGGGAAAGCACTGCTTGTATTTGCAGTCATTCTCTTGAATTCTTATTTGACGAAGATTTTTTATGGAGTTTCTTTCTCCACCGGAACCTTTACTTTTTTGAATACGGTTTACTATTTTGCCTATCTGTTGATGAATATTTTATTGGGAATTATGTTCTTCTGGACTCTCGAAGTAAAAGGAAAGCTATGGGAGGAGAAACTTCTTTCATTTCGATGGAAAAATCCACAGGTATCCCTGAGAGGTAAATCAGCCAAAAGAAACAAGTCTTATCGATTCAAATTTGCAAGATCTCCCAAGCGTCGTTTGGTTTTAAAAGATAGCTGGTAAACTTTATGGCTTTTTCCCGCTTAAAATTCATAGCGATGGCGGGGATTATTACCACTTTTTTTGCGATTGTCATTGCCCGTCTCGCTTACCTGCAACTGGCAAAAGGAAATGAATATCTCGCCTTTTCAGACCAGTATACCATCAAGGAAATTCCGATTCGTGCTCCGAGGGGAGTGATCTATGACCGAAAAGGAAGAATATTGGCAACCACTCGTCCTGCCGTGAATCTGCTTTTGAATTTGCAGAAAGTAAAAAAACTTCCGGAGCTTTTGGAAGCCCTTGCCGATCTGATCGATACGACTCCAGAAAATTTGAAAAAAATCATCGCCAACTCAAAAGATTTGCCGAAATTCAGGCCAATCATTATTGCCAGCGATTTAAGCAGGGAGCAGGTCGCAAGAATACGGATTCAAAAATCGATCACCTTTGGTCATTTGGAGAATGGGCAGGAAGATTTCTCTGCTCTTGATTTGCAAATCGATACGATGAGACTTTATGCGGGGGGGGAGGCTTTCGGACATGTTTTGGGATATCTGAGAGAAGTCAGTGAAGAAAAACTTCTGGAGCTTCAAAAAAAATATTCTGATCGATATAAAATCGGGGATGAAATCGGAGTTCAGGGGATTGAGAGATTCTTCGATTTGGCTTTGCGAGGAATCAATGGCAAACAGGAGCTGATTGTGGATGCCTTGGGACATGAGGTCAATGTAGATAAACTGGAGT
>CAZSRQ010000054.1:0-15040 GCA_964609335.1 uncultured Pseudomonadota bacterium | reverse complement strand
GACCGCTGACCAACAACTCGAGCGAGTGAAACAGAGGGATCAACTTTCTGGACGAGAAATCGAGCAACGGTTGACCTCACAACTTCCGCTTTCAGAGAAAATCAGATTGGCGAATTGGGTGATCAAGAATTCGGGGAGTCTGGAGGAGACGAAGAGAGAAGTGAATCAACTATTCAATGAACTGTCAAAACCTCAATAATATTTGAACCACCGCAATAACTTTTATCTCAGAAAAATTTAATGTGAGTTCCCTTATAATTCACGGGTGGCGTAGGGTTTTCGGGATTTTTTGGATCACTGGATGTGGTGGTAGCCGATCGAAGAACAGGTTTTTCAGAAGCAGCTTCCTCCGGTTTTGGAAGAACCTCTATTACAGAAGCAACGATCTCGGGTTTGTCATCAGATACCTCTTCCAACGCTTCTGTTACAGAATTTTTCAATCGAATCAGATTTTCTTTGAATGCCTTTAACTGTGCTTTTACCGCTTCGATCTGCTGGATCAATTTTTGGCATTCTCGACTTCTTGCTTCTCTTTCATGATTTTCCCAGTTTGTCTCCAGGAGTTTTTCAAGATCAGAGATCAGCTTTCTCACCCGATCGATGCGGGATAAAACCGCAATATCGGTATTATCCCGCAAAAGAACTTTCACTTTTTCTGTCCGAAATTTTTCGTCGGCTTTTCTGAGAACAACGACTGTCATTGCATCTCCCCGCATGACCGCCATCTCTTCCTCCAAATCCTTATAATTTATTTCTTTAAATTCTTTTTTTGGATCGTCACCGGCCGTTGTATCTGTTGCCGGCGATTCACTCTTTGGGGATTCTACCGGTTGTTCAGAAATTGGCAAATTATCAACCGAAGAAGCTGTACCTATTGGATGATTCCTGATTGCCCTCTCTTTTTTTCTTTCATCCAGACGAAGTTTTTTGCATTTTTCCCGGAGAGCCTCTATTTTTTTCTTTGCCTGATCGGATTTCTCCTCCAATCGTTTTCGGATATCTTGCCAACTTTGCCAATTTGCCTCTTCACTCCCCTCTTCCCAACTCTGGTTCAGCAAAGGAATAGCCTCTTGTTCAATCTCTTCCATTTCATTCAGGAGTTTTTTGATCTCATCCCTTTCTCCCAATATTTCTTTTTCTTCGGGAGAATGATCTTTTTTACGATCTAATTCATCCAATTTACTTTTGATCGCAGAGTCACTGTGAGAAGCCTTTAAAACTCTCCAGAGAAATCTGGCATCCCCTTTTCTGGTCGCATATTCCACTTTCAGAAAATCATGAATTTTTTGTCGTTGATCGACTCCTTTTCCTTTATAAAAAAGAGGAGAGGGTAATAATCCCGCAAATATAACCGGAATCAATACCGGAAAAACTTCTCCCCATATTCCGGATCTGAAAATTCCCCCATGCCTCTGATAAACCTCTTGTACTGCCTGGGCGAGAAGAGGAGTAGACGCTGCCAAAAATGAAATCGCGGCAGTCCACTGAAGTGAAGGTCGATGTTTCACTTTTTTGGAAGAGGATGAAAGAATAGTGGAACCAACAAGAATCAATCCGGCTTTCATCGAATCGAAACAGGATTGAACATTCAATGATTTCATTTTTGTATAAACGGCTCTTGCTCCGATAAAAAGGGCTCCAGCGGCCATCACTGTTCCGGCGATGATGATTCCTGTTGTGAATCCAAAGGCGGTTCCCATGGCAACCGGAAATGCGACGGCAGCCATCGTCGCCATCGCTTCGATCTGGGAAAATCCATTTTGGGGATTGGTAGAACGTGGAGGTCTTGGGGAATCAGCAGATTCAGGCTTTTCTGAAGGGGTGACATATTTTGCCTGCTGAAAATTCTTTAGGGCATATTCCATTGCTTCTTCATGAAGATCAGCCGCTTTTCCCTTTTGAAGGCTCACCTTCTTTATTTCAAATAAAAGTTTTCCTTTTTTGCCTCGGAGTCTCATCAAAGTGAGATGGACGAAATAATTCTCTTTCTTTTGAAGCTGTGATCCCGATGAAATTTCCCCATTTGCGTTCAAGGTCAAATCAAATTCAAGCGACAAGGTGGAACTGTTGGCATGTTGACTGAGATAATCCTGAACCGATCGGTAAATAGCGATGGAGATCAATCTTCCTTGGATAGCTTCTAGCACTTGCCCCCTTTGAAAGTCGGTCAATCCGTCGACTGAAAAAAGGATGGGAGGTTCATCTGTTCTCCTTTGCTGAACCGGCGCGATGAGTTCTTTCCCCTCTAAACCAGACTCCATCGGCAATGCAATGGGATGAACGGTTGCATCGGGTAGAGATTCGACCCTTGCAGGTCTGTGAGCCTCCTTCACCAATCTCAAAGGAGCTTGAGTGCCTCCCGCTGTTGAAAAGAGAATCGCCTCTTTTTCTGGAGGAAAAATTTCTTCAATCACATCATCATCGAGCAGGTTTTTTCCCTCAAGCGCCCTCAGCTGGATGGCAACATCATAGGCTCGGCGGGCTTTTTGGTAATCGGCGGGAGAATCCGAAAGAAAGACGGCAGAAAGAATCACTTCCTCTTTTCCATCTTTTGTTTCTTTCTGAAGAAGAATCGGAATTTCAATCGCAGGTTTTCCATTGACTGTTTCTTTGTTTCCGAGCATTTCCGTATTATCCCAGAATATTTCCGCCTCTCCCCGATCAGTCAGATAAACCAGAACTGTCGACATATTTTTGTCTTCATGAATCAGACCGGTAAAAATCAATTTCTTCAGATTATCCCTGATCAACTCGATCAATAAAACGATTGCGTCGGTTCCTTTCAATGAAAGTCTTGCGAAATCCCCTTCCATGTTCATTTTTGGTACGTTGTTTCTTGCATCCCTTATTATTTTATCTATTCGCGCCTGATCAAGTGATATCACTTTCGCCTGCTCCCCACCAATCACTTCCGTAATGATTTGGGTGAAAGGATTGGAGGTCGGATCTGAAACCGCAAGAATACCGGCTTTCACTCTCTTCCACGGATCGATCATTCTTTTTTGAACTACCGCTTTCCCTTTTTTATAAGCCTCGATGGTTAACATAATCGCAGGACCTGCGAGAGCAATTGCAATTGCATAAATTGAACCAAAGGTAACCAGGGAAGCGGCAAGAAAAGTGACCGGTGCGGTTTGCAAACCGTGAGAAGAAGAAACAATCAAACTGAGAGTTCTTTCTGATGACGAGCTTGTTCCATTTTCTTTTTCCCAACTATAATATTTAAGATTTTCTTCTTTGGATGGAGTTCTCTCTTTGGTGGGTGGGATGTAATCATTAAAAAACAGAGGATAATGTCGCATCACTACACCGGTGCGACTTACATAAAAATCCCGACGAAGTGGTCATCTATCCCGATCTTCCTCAGCTTCTTCATAACCGATCACCTCTACCTCTGAAGGAATTCTTCTTTTAAATTCTTCAAAATTCGCGGGAAATGCATGCGCTACCAATTGATCATTAATACCGGTAAATCTTTCGAGTTTTGAATAATAAGCGACAAAAACCTGAATTTTTTCAACTCCCTGTTTTTTCAAAAAATCAATTTCATTTTTTAAACGTGGCAATTGTCCTATCGGATCAGCATCAAGAATATGCCCTCCGATTAAGACTTCTTTTCCATGAGATGTGAGTCCACGAAGAGCAAATGCAGTACAACTGAAATAATCGGTAGAGCCAAGTAAAACATCTTCGTTTGCATCTAACTCGACGGCAACCTGTTCTCCCATCGCAATTCTATAAGCCATTCTATTAAAACCGGATTGATTTAAATGAAAACGATAGGAGCGACATTTTCCTGAACTTAAAAATTCATAATTTTTAACGATGCCTGGTAAAACTGTGCTTGTATTAAAACTACGCAAAGAAATTCTATAGTCTCTGGGATCTGCATTATGAAATGCTTCAATGTCTTGTAAAGTAATCGGTGCAACATTTTTACTCTCAACTACCATTTTAGATTTAAGCTCTGCTTTTTCCGGTTCCTTTTTAAATAATAGAGAAATACCGATTCTCAATCGATCGAAAATTTTTTCTTCTCCCGCCGCTCTCCCTTTTTGATAGGCGACAATGGAAAGACCGAGGGCGGAAACGATCAGCGCAACCCCCACAGTGATCAGAGGGCCAACGGTGATGGCAGAAACGGCGAGCACCGTCAGAGCACTGCTTTGAAGCCTTGGTTCGGAAAAATGTTGTAATAGAGAAATCTGAACCGGAGATTTATTTTTTTTATAAAAACTGATTTTAACTTCTGCTGTAATAGGATCAAATATGACTTCCTCAATCCCGTTATGAAGAGGTAAGTCTCGAAAAGCTATCCCGCGATTTTGCAGGAATCGGAGAATTGACTCACTCCAGCTTGCCTTCAAAACTTCTTTATCAACAATGAGCTCATTATTCCAATCATCCGTGAGATTATCTTCACTGCGACCGACTAATGCTATCGTATCTTCAATTTTACTTTCTAACTCTTGAAGTACTCTTTCGATAGATTGATGAACTTGATTATCTAACTCTGCCATATTCCCTACCCCTCTCGATATCACAAGGGGTTGCACATGAATCAAAGCAGCTCTTTTTCTTTTAGAATCGTATAATATGACAAAAGCACAGGAGGTTAATCCTCTCGTAATTAAAACTTTCCCTTGAGAGACTCCAAACTCATTGACCTTCACTTCATTAATTACTTCCCCTTGTCTTGGAGTGATCTTTCTCAATCGAGTGGAATCTCCGGTTCTGGTTGTAGCAGGATACAATGCAAACCGGGTCACCTCATCTCTTTCGCTAGTATTTGTAGGTGGCCTTGAAGATGGTTTTCTACCTAAATCGGGATGACTTAACTCTTCGTCTGACGATTTTAATAAAACTCTCGGTTGTCTCAAATGAAATAAATGAGAAGCATATTCTCGTCGCAACTCTTCGAGTCGAGTCGCCGTCGTTGCCTCTTGGGCTCTTTGAACAAAACTCTCAATCAATACTTTAGCCAGTTCGCGATCCACTTCTGTCTCGGTCAACATCTGTTCTACCAATGCGTGAATCAGTGCATCCGACAATCCGAGCACCTCTCCTCTTACCAAATCCCATTTCTTTTTGAATCTTTTGATTTTATCGGGTGGGAGTCGATCTAAAACCGGCTGTTCTAAAAGACGGTATCTAAAGGTTTGTTTCCTTTCTCCTACACCCAAATAAATAAATCCGATTGACTCTCCAACTGCTTCCGCGAAATCTTCACTCCAGTCTGTTGTTCCATAATCACCACCGGTGTAATCAGGAATCATTTGAAGATCGACAGAATACAATCCACCAATAAAAAGTCTGTTGCCTATTTCAAGACGAACATCTTTTGGAAAACGTTTTTTAACGTAAAACTGATAAATTCCTTGAGCGAGATTGGAAAGGTAAGGAACAAAATTTCGAAAAGTAAAACCGTTTTGCAAAAATACAATTCGTAAATCTTCAAATAAAGAGAATCCTCTCCAATCGGAAAGAGTTCCAAATCCCCACTCAATCTCTGGATGCAAAGCTCCAAATCGATGAGCCAGCTCATGTGCGATGGTTGCGATTTGCTGAAGCGGTGATTGATCAAAAAAACCTTGATAGCAAATGATAGTTTGTGAAGAATGATCATAGGCGGCGCATGCATTTTCGTGATGTTGAAAAGACTCTTTGTCTCCTTTTTGAAAACGAATCGGTTGATTATTCAAATTTTTCCTCAACGAATAGGGAATAAATCCAAAATTCATTTCGATATTTTCTTTTTCATCTGTTGACCATTGAGCATCGGGAGAATCAATGAATTCGAGATTGAGATCTTTTCTCTCCTCTTCAATTTGTTGGTGAAAAGCTTGAATCAAATCGGCCGGTGGAGTTTTTTTGGCACTTTCAACCGCTTTTAACGGTCTGTTCCTAATAGAGAGGATCCCGGCAATTCCAATCGCCAAGATTCCAGCAGTGGCTCCTCCCATCACCATCGCAACACCAATGGCACCCGCTTTAATCGCAACGGCTGCGATGGTTGCAGTAATTCCAACAAGTCCTGCAGCACCTGCAATCAGGAGAGTTTCGGTATTACTAATTCCTTTTTGTTGAAAATTAGGAGGAGATAAATCACTTGTAACAGCGTTGACGTAAGAAACAGAGGAAGGCAGATCATTCTTAAACACTTTCTCAAAAGCCTGAATCACTTCACGATTTCTTTCAGAAAAATGCCGTTGAAGCTGGGAGTAAAAACTCAAAACACCTTCTCTCGATGGATTCAAATTTTTGACCAGATGAAAAAAATGCTCAAACCCACGGATATTTCTATTTTCTGCAAAGATATCTTCATCCACCGGTGACATCACTACATCAGAATTTCTGCAAAGTTGTTTGAAATCTTCTGAAGATTGATCAATACACTCACCCATCAATGAGTAGTCTCGGCTTGCTTCTTCGTCCGCATGCTCTGACACAAAAAGATGATAGATATCATGTGCGAAAGCAACATAGGGATGAAGCGGCTTACTTCCATGAAGTTTCTGCTTTAAGGTGGTAACCTGAAGAGGACGAACTTTCTTTTTTACTCTTATCCTGATTCCATCGAGAGGAAGAAGTTTGTTGGTAATCTCTAATGAGTAATTTCGCCCACGATTTTTTTTCAGCAATTTCTTTAAAAAGAAGGAAAGTGGAGGAATCTCAATACTTGAATCTAATTGGCCTTTTCCTAAAAACAGGTTTAAACGGGAATCAAGATATTTTTCCAATAATCCCCAAATTCCCCTCATTAAAAAAGCGAGAGAATAACCATATCGGCTCTCTTTCCACAATTCTGTCACGTCAAGCTCCGAAAATAATCGTGCCCCTTTCTCCCCTTCAAAATCGATTTCTTGTGAAGTCACTTTTCCACTTTTTTTGCAAAGCCGGATAAAATCTTCCCGAAGAATCGCTTCGAGTTTCACCAAAGCCTTATACGGAGTCAACTTGCCGTTCATCGCTTCCAGCAAAACAAGTCGATATTGTGAATTGGGAAAATAATTTTCATCTGAAGAATCTTTTAAAACACAATCGGGAGAGTTGAGTTCTTCAAGGCTATCTTGATAAAAATTTTCATCGATTTGCGGCAAAACAATTTTTTCCCATGCCGTTTGGTGAATCGATTCGACCAAAACGGCGACTCCCATTTTCATTGAGGCAATTACCCCTTCGGCACCGGCGGTTTTTCCTTTTGTATAAATGACAGCAATTGCCCCCAGGGCCAATACGGTAACCGGAACGATAGCCGAAGCAGCGGCAACACCGACTCCCAGAGCTACCAGTCCTTTGACTCCGAGAATCATTCCTCCAAGCCCTGCAACTCCAACAATCGAATTTTCGGCACTGATAAAACCGGATTCAGAAGACAAAATATCAGAAGCGATTACAGTCTCTCTTGAAGTTGAATGAATCCGTTTCTCAACCTTTAATTTTTCGATATGCTCCTGCCGCAAACTCTCAAACTCGATCGCCGTTGTTGTCAGTTGCGCCTGCCGGATAAAATTTTCGATAATTTTTTGCGCTTTTTGGCGATCGATCTCGACTTCAAGCAGAAGATCTTCTATCACTGCGTGAATGAGCGCATCCGAAAGGCCGAGTATCTTTCCGCGAACGAGATCCCATTTTTTTCGAAAGCGTGCAACCTGCTCTTCACTAAAGCCTTTCTCCTGGGGTTCTTTCAAACAGTGATATCGAAATTTCTCGGGGTTACTCACCGCTTCTGCAACTCCCTCTGCCAAATCTTCTTTTGAATCCATGCCCGCCAGTTTAGAACCATTATATTCTGAAACCATGCCTGGTTCGAAGGAGCGACGGAGCCATTTCCAACCTGAAAGTCGGAAATAACTGGACTGTATCAAAGGATGAACTTTTGCGTATTGATGTACTAAGTCATGAGTCAAACCTCTCTTCTTAAGTGCTGTACTTAGAGCAAAAAACCTTTGAGGGTGAATGACAAAGGCTCTTCCTTGGGCATCAAAAAAAGGAACCAATTTGACAGGAATGATCTCTGCATCCAGAACATGCTTTCCATCATCTTTTACGAATCGAATCGGCTGATCTGAAATGACATTCAACAAAGAATGCGGAATCGAAGCAAAGAGTTCTCTCATTTGATACTTTTCATGATCCGACCAGGCATTTTGAGAAGAATCGATAAACTCTATTTGTGTGAAACGTCTCTCATTCTGAAGTTGTTGCTGATAGGCATCTATTAAAGATTGTGGGAATGAAACTTCTTCTCTTTGATCAGACCAAGCGATTATTTTACGACGAATCCCCGCAACAAATTCCCTAAAACCATTCGCCAAACGATCCCGATGAAAAATTGCCAAAACTCCTGCTTCCGCGACGGCGAGTGCAATACCGACAGGTGAAGCTATCATTCCTCCCATAATAATCAGACCCAGTCCGGCGGTGATAAGGATACCCTTTGATGCTCCTGTAAAACCGTTTTCTTCAGCGATAAATGATGGGGATTGATTTGATTTTATTTTGAAAATTTTATCAAACGCTTCAAAAATTTCTGCCCGACGAGGATGCTCTTTTCCAAACGCCTGATCCAATTCACCCAAAAGAACCGTTACGAATTCAAAACCAGGGATTTTCGAACTCCCAAAACGGATATATTGAAAAAGATTAACATAAAATACATTTTCTGCAGAGCTGTAAGTCTGTTCAATAATGTGCTCTTTAATCGAGGCAATATTATCCGGGCAAATATCGTCTGGAATAGCCCTCAAACATCGGCCAATCAATGCTGCATCTTCCCGATGTTCTCTGCTGATCTTGCTCAATATAAATCCATGAAGAATATCATGGACAACAGCCGCCAAAGGATGTCGAGGGGTTTCACTATGAATGAGATCGGGAACGGTTGAGAACAACAGGGGACGTTGGTGAACATAAGCCATTTCCAAAGTCTCTTCTTCAGAGCTCTTCTCGGCAGTCATTTTATAGGCAACTGCCTGATCTCCATATTGAGCTTGCAAAGCTGCCAAGCACAATTCATAGGAGGGAAAAACAAAATCGTCATTGATAAAATCAGTTCCACGCAATAAGTGAAAATTTCCAGGCAAATTAAATTTTTCACTGACAAGTTCTTTTAAGAAATCATGCAAGGATTGAATTTCATTTTTCAACTCCTCAGAAATTTTATTATCACTTTCAATGGAAATCAGTTGTACAGAAAAGGATTCTATTCCCGCTTTAATTTTCCGCGTCCAGTCCGGAATTCTGACTTTATCTTTTTCTAATCTCCGAATGTATTCATCCAATAAAACGGTTTCTTCGCTAATTTTACATCCTGCTGCTTTTAAACGTTCGAGATAATCTGTTTTAAATATAGAAATAATTCTTGTGTGAGCTTCAATAAGAGAAATTTCCCCTCTCTGAATTTGAAGAATGGTTTGACGATAATCATCTTTTAATTTTTCTTTCAAAACTGACTGATCATGATCTAACTGAGCCAAAATCTTTTCATAAAAATCAGGATCAGGAGAAATAACCTGTATATCTGGATTTAATTTTATTGGAGGGACAACCTTCGAAGTGATCAGGCGATTTAACAGATAAATTCCGGCTCCCACCCCAACCACCGCCAGCCCCAACAAGGGATTCACCGCATATCCCAGAGCAAGTGCTCCAATGAGCAGGCTTGAATTTGCTCCGTTCTGCTTTCCTAGCATTAATTCCCGAATACCTGTCATTAAGGATGAGTCTTGAGGAGTTTTGGAAGTGGTCGGTTCAAACCCAAAAACAGTTCGATAAATTTTTAAAATTTCTTCTTTATCTGGATCCTTTTCTAACAATCTGTTCAATTGCTGATAAACACCCTCGATCTGAGCTTCTTTAAAGAGCTCTTCTGATTTCAAACGTTCAAATGCATCTTTGTAAAAATTCAAACCTGAAGCATAACTATCTACGTATGCCAGTTCGATGATATGACCCGTTTCTTCATTATTGACAAAAGGAGCTTTTAATTCTTCGGAAAGATTGAAAATTGCTTTTCCTATAATGACAGCGGCTTTGCGAGTGGCACGATCTTTATGGCTAAATGCAAAAAGATGTAAAAGATCATGGAGGGCGGCAAGAAATGGGTCTGTCATTTTGCATCCATGAACATCTTTTTGTCGTAAAGGAGAAAGTAATATCGGACAGCCGTCCGCCGCTTCGATCTCAAGCACTTCTTCTGTGGAACCAAGATTATTTGTCAGCTGATAATCGGCAGCCTCTGATTGATAAAGCTCTTCGAGTGCCAACATTAAAAGTTCGGCAGAAAAGAAAAACATATGACTGTTTTCAACATCAGAAAAACTCAATGCTCGAATTGGAAGCCCAAGCATTGTCGAAAAATTTTTCAATAGACTCTTGATAAAAACCAATTCCTCGAGAAAACCTTCTTCACCCTCTCTGTGTATACTTAAATCATCTTTCAATATATCAACGATCAGATCAGGATTTTTTTTTGCAGTTACTTTGAGCCATTCAGGGATTGGTATTTTTCTTTTTTGTAGATCAACTATGTAGTCTTGTGTCTTTAATTGAGAATGGGTAACTCCTCTTCTTTCACCTCTATCGAAGCGACGAAAAAACCGTTGCTGCAACAAGCCAACCAACTGAATCAGACAATCCCTTTTCGTGATCTTTCCTGTTTGGAATTTTTGAATAATTTGTTGGTATTGTTTTTTTAAGTCTGCATATCCCTTAAAAGCAGAATTTGGATCCTTCAGTTGATCAAGACTTTTGGCGCAAAAATCAGCTATAAATGAAGCTTTGTCGGCTTCTACAGACGCATCTGTTGTCAATGTTTTCGAAAAAAGAACCCCTTCAATTTTCAACTCCCCATTTTCCAAAACAAAAATTTCGATTCCATCGCTGACCTTCAAAGACTCCCCGGGAAACAACGTTGCCTCTTCCTGATCTTCCAAGGTTGTGCCATCAAAGATGGCCCCAATTTTGACAGATTCAGGCTCGACAAGATTTTTAAAGGTGATCGATCCATCCCCGTTCGAGCGAAGGAGAAGATGGTCTTTTCGGCTGACAGTCTGATCCGGAATGACAATATGATTCTCCTGGTTTCTCCCAAGAGAATAAATCTTTTCCGGTTCAAGAAAAATTCTTCCTGAAGTATCAATTTTTTTGGCAGACCGCTCATGATTCGAATCAATGCCTGGATAAACCTTGATATCTCGGCGGGTAACCATCGTCTGGGAAGAGCGATGAACTTTCAGTTTTAAAGGGGTAAACTTTCTACCCCCTGAAGAGGAGTCATTGATTTCAATTCCTTCGACACTGAAAAAAACATTCTCATGATCACCCTTTTCGGAGCCGACCGCAAAAATCTCCCCCAATCGGACTGAAATATTTCTTCTTTCAGGATGAACACGGAGCCACAAATCATTTCTTCTCACATAGAGGCCGAAGGGAGAACCGGTTGTACTGTTGAAACCGTCTTGGAGAATAATCCGGGGTGATTCCTTTTTGGCATAAAGCAAGGTGATTTTCGGTTTAGCAATTTCCGATGCTGCCAAAGGGGATGAACTGCCGAGCAACGATGCAAAGAAAGAAGATCTGAGATACAAAACCCCCTGTTGATCTTCCCTGGGAAGAGAAATAAATTCAGCCCCTCCCCATTTCTCCATCTGTTTTACATATTCTGCAGGATCGGTTCGAATGAGCATTTTTATCTGATCCTCTTTTCGAAGACCGCTGAACCCTTGATCGCTCACTCTTCCCGATCTTAAAACAACCTCTCCCCTCTCATTCACCAATCCCAAAGTCCTTCCCTGACGAAAACTTAATATCACCGGAAGGGGATAGTCAGTACCAGAAGTAAACGAAATCCTGTAAAGACTCTCCTCCCGATTTGTATTGAGTTCTCCATGAGGGACTATTTCGTAAATTGAAACAACCCGATCCCCATTCTGAGGCTCTTCATCGATCAGCAACAATTTTCCTTTCAACTCTTCATCAAAAACCGGAATGACGAAAGGTTCCCGGCTCGTTACCGCAACATCTTTTTTTTCTTCTTTCGCCTGATCCCCTTCCCCCCCACCCGCCGTTTTTACCCCCGCAAATACCATCAACCCGCTCATCCCCTCAGCAAGCGATTGGAGCGGATGAAGATCCGGAGAAAAGCCGGCTCCCAAATCCATTCCAAAATGTTGCGCCATCAAACCGATCACCGGCTTTGCAACCGAGATTGCACAGGTGATTCCCAAAAAGATAGCGGGATGCTGCTCAAGCCAGCGGGATCCTCTTTGCGCGATTTGGCCAAGTTTTGAGCGGTTCGCGAGGGATCGTTTAGGTTTGGTGACAGCAACCTTATTTTCTAATTTTTCCTTCCTCTCCTCCTTCAAAAAACCTTCACTTCCCTCTTCGTTCGATTTCCCATCTCCCTCCCGTTCCGCATTAAATCCTGTAGCCCCTTTTCCCTCTCGTTTTGCCGCCTCCATCCGGTCACGATTCCACTGCTGACGAAAACCGGCAATCTTTCCAATCACCCTCTCGGCCGCTTTTAACTCCTCTTCGGAGATCTGTTGATCGACAAATTGGCAAATCAAAGCCTTCATCGGTGCAAGTAAAATCGCCTCGCCACCCGCCGCTACCCAAGCTTTTTCCTCTATGAGGCTGAGAGCCTTTTCCCGATCTTCTTTTGTCTTCGCTTTCCGAATCTCAAGCAACCAATGAATTAAAACCTCTCGCGCCTTCGGAATCTCTTTTTCCGGAAGCTTTAAACAACCGAGCAGCTCATTCACCAACACTCCAAACTCTTTCGAAATCGTCTGAAGACCTTTTTCAATTTTTTGTAATTCAGAATCAATCTCATCGATTTTATTCTCGTAAGAATAAGATTCTTTCGAATTAAACCGATCGGTGAAAAACAAAAGAGTTAAGTAGGCTCTCTCCGCAGAACCGCTCTCTTCTTTTCCCAAATAGGTATCGAGCGCCGCCTGAAGATCGGGTGCCATACTCACCGCCAACCTCGACCAACGATCAACCTCCAATTCAATCTGCTCAAGAGCGAGAAGATCGGTCAGCGCGACCCGCCGATTTCTGGTTTCTTGAAACGAATTCGAAAATAAAATCCCGATAAACCAGTTCACCGTATTCTGAACATGCGGCTGCTTTAAATTCGCTTCCCCCACGAGCGGCGTTACAATCTCTTGTTCGATTCTCCCCCGCTGCTCCAAGACAAACGTCACTCTCTTCTGAAGCTCTTCCGCATTCAAACCGGAGAGTAATGCTTTCTGGATCAGATCGAGGCGAAATGTCTCTAACCCTTTTCCTTGTATTCCACTCATCTTCACTAACTGATCCATCACTGAAAAAAGATTCTTTAAAATCCGCTCGACATCCTCTTCTTCGATCTCCTCCAAATCTTTCCCTTCCGCCATTCCTTGCTGAAACGCATACTCCACCATCGACTTCAAAATCCCTTGAATCGCCTGTTTCGGAAGATGATCAAGCCCCGCCTCTTCCGCCACCTTCTGAAAAATATCGGCATGACCCGAACCGCTCACCGCGTGAAACACCCCAGACATCAGCTTCTGCCCCTTGTGCATTGCCGCAGCGCCAACCACCACCGAACGGGTGGTCTTTCGGATCAAGTCTTCATCCACCCGCTCTCCCTTGCAAACAGCCGCCGCGACTCCATCGATCAGCTCTTCCAACGTCTCCACTGTCGCCGCGTGCCCCAAATCAACTCCCCACTTAAGCGTTCCAATCGTGGTCCATTTTAAAAGCCCGACCGCTCCCGCCCTTGCCCAGGTTTCTTGCACCGCTCGGAGCTGATATCTCGTCCCCCAACGAATTGCGTTCCCCCCCTCCGGAATAAACTTCGTGATAAACATCGAACTTCCAGTCGCCATAAACGCGACAAACCGGTCATAAAACTCCCACTGATCTTCCGAATACCCCCCGCTTAATTGCTGAAACAGAGGATTTGCAATCGCCGAGTGAAATCCGCCCAAAAGAAAGTTCTCGACCGCCTTTCCCAGATGAGCCTCCAGATGCTCTTTCATCTTTCCGCCGAGCTCCCTCAAAATAAATTTCGTCGCCTGCGCATTCCCTGCTGCAACCGCCGAAGACAACTCGATCGTCCAATGAAACTTCACCCCCTTCGCCGCTTCTCCAAACGCATTCGCCACCGCTTCTAAACTTTCGATTCCTTGGGCCCCCTCCGCCACCGCACCGATCGTCGAGGCCTCCGCCAAGACCCCTCCGCTCTCCGCCGCGACCGCTCCCGCTTCCAACACCTTCGCCGCATTTTGTGCTTTTCGAATCGCACTGAGCCACTTTCCCCCCTTCATCAACGCTCCCGCCACTCCCCCAACAACCATCATCTCTACCGTCGTCTGAGCCAGATCGACGAGCGTCTTAAACTCGGTCTCTCCGACCACCTCTCTTACTTCCGAGATCGCTCCCCCTTCTTCCGTCAGCTTGAAAAAATCTCCCAGCGCCCCTTGAAGCAAATCCTCGACCCGATTCTCAAGCCCCTTTTCATCTTTCGCAAATTCTTTGGAAGCTTCCTCAATCTTCTGCGCCAAATTCAAACGAATCTGCTTAATCGCGTTGATCGCTTTGATAAGCTTCTCTAAATGACCGACCCCCAAAGCCTCTCCCGCATTCGCAATCCCACGAACGACCCAGCCTCCCTCTTTATATTGATGGATCAGCGAGAGCTCGAGCGTCAGCAACGCTTCCTCTAAACCTTGAACCTGCTTCTCCAGTTTTTGCAGCTTTTCATTTTGGATCGGAAATCGAGTCGAGGCGATGATCACTTCGTGCCCTAAGTTATTCGCAAAATCGAGCTCGCGGGTATAACGGGTTAAATCATTCAGCGGCTGGCGTTTACGGACGGGAAGTAGATTGAAAAAATCTTTTAGCTCACTCGACCGGTCCGGCAACAAATCACTTTTCGCAAACTCCGCCACCTTCTGATTAAAGATAAGCAGCGCTTTCTCTCGCTCCGAGACCGATAACTTCTCCCCTTTCGATTCAAGCGCTGACGCTTCCTTCAAAAGAAGAT
>CAZSRQ010000053.1:0-15066 GCA_964609335.1 uncultured Pseudomonadota bacterium | reverse complement strand
TACCAGCTCTCAAGCTGAGCAAAAAGCCGATCAGACCAAAAAAAACCGAGTAAACAAGAATCGCATTCAACACCACCTCTTTGCCAAAAAGCTCAAAATATCCCATGGCGGGAAGCCATAAAAGCCATTGGGGAATTTCAGAGGGCAGATGCGAAAAAAGGGTTTGATACGCCAGCAGAATCAAGCTGATCGAAACAAACCATACCATCATCGAAATTTTTATCGATTGCCTTTTGGCAATATAAAAAATCGCAAGAGGAGATAGCCAAAAAAAGAGGCCACTAAAAAAAAGAGCTATCCAGAGAGCAATTCCAGTGACAATGGCTAAAAAACGATCTTGCATGAGATAAACCAGAATTCAGAACTCAGAAGACAGGAGGGAAAAGATTTTTTCTATTCTGACTTCTGTCTCCTGACTTCTAATTTACCTTTGTGTCGCCGTAAACGGAAGTAAAGCCATCGTTCTTGAGCGCTTTACTTCGGTGGTTAAAAAACGTTGATGGAGTGCGCAGGTTCCGGAGATTCTTCTCGGAATAATCCTTCCCCGCTCACTCAAAAACAACGAGAGCAATCTTGGATTTTTATAATCTGCCTTGAATTCTTTATCGGCACAGAAACGACATGATTTTTTACGGTTGAAAACTTTTCTTTTCGACTTTCCCTTAAAATCATCATCTCTGTCGTATCGACGATCTCTACTGTCTCTATCGTAAGCCACGGCATTTCTCCCTTTTGAAAATAAAATTATAAGTTCTCGGAATATTCCTGACCCGCTGTCGCTTCATGGGGAACTCTCGGCTGGGTCTCTTCATCGATGCTGGTCAGGGTGAACTCTCTTTTGGTTTTCAGTCTTTCTTCCACATTCACATCGTCATCCAGTTTCACGGAAATAAACTTGAGAACAATTTCATCGTTTTTCAGGATACGCTCAATCTCACTGACAACTCCGCCGTCAGAAGAGAGATAATTCAAATAGATGTAAATTCCGCTGGGATGCTTACCGACTCGATAAGCGGTTCTTCGCTTGCCCCAATTGAACAGGGTTAAAACCTGACCTGAATGATGTTGGATTGCTGCGGTAAGCTTGTTTCCGAGTGCTTCTATTTTATCGGCAGCTGCTTCTGGCAAAAGCAGATAAAGCGCTTCGTATTCTTTCATACTTTCCCCTTCTGGTCATTTCTCTAAATTAGTTTAGAGAGGGCCTTTAAAAATTAAAGACCAAGGATTGATTTTCGCAAAACTTCTAATTTTTTAAGAACGTTTTACACTGTGACAATACTGAATCGCCGGATCTACACCACGGCGAATCCAGATTTCAAGCCCTTCTTTTACTTTTTCAAGGACAAAACTCAGCTCTTCTTTTTCATCCGGATTAAATTTTTTCAAAACAAAATCAGCCGTTTGACTTTTATCGGCCGGCTTTCCTATTCCAATCCTGAATCGACAAAAACTTTTCGTATTTAAATGTTCTTGAATGGAAAGAACGCCACGATTGCCGGCGGCTCCCCCCTCTTTCACAACCTTTATTTTTCCTACCGGAAGATCAAGCTCATCATGAACCACTGCCAAATCAGCAAGATCAATTTTAAAAAAACTGATCAAGGAAGAAACCGATCTACCACTCAAATTCATATAGGTTTGCGGTAGAGCTAAGAGAATTTTTTCCCCTTCAAAATCAGCTTCGGCAATTTCAGCTTCAAACTTTTTCTTTGAAAATCGAACTCTCCATTTTTCAGCAAGAGAATGAATAAGCTGGAAACCAACATTATGCCTTGTCTGCTCATACTCTTTTCCGGGGTTACCCAGTCCGACAATCAGTTTCATTTGAAATGAATATTTAGGTTTTAAGGAAGTGAAAAAATTTTACTTTTTCTCAGATTTTCCTTCAGACTTCTTTGCCTCTTCCCCTTCTGCAGGTTTCTTTGCTGTCAACACCTCAGGTTCGGCTGGAGCTCCTTCAGCAGGCGTTGCTGCGACCTCTTCAGCCTGTGGTGCAACCACCGCAACCAACACAAAGTTGACATCGTGGGGAACTTCGACCCCTTCTTTCAATTTAAGATCATTGATATGAATCGATTCTCCAACTTTTAGAGCCGAAACATCGACTTCGATATCTTTAGGAATTGCTGTCGGAAGACAAATGACTGGAAGCTCTCTTCGGATCACTTCCATAATTCCCCCTTCTTTCACCCCTTCCGCTTTTCCGACAAAATGGATCGGAACTTCAACCCGAATTTTTTTCGTAAGATCAAGCTTCACAAAATCAAGATGGGTAAATTTTCTGGTAAGAATATCAGCCTGATAATCTTTTAACATTGCCACAAGAGAATCTTTTCCACCAATCTGAAGTTGAAGCAGAGCATTGGTTCCAGCAGTTCCTGAAAAAACTTTTTCAACCTCTTTCGGATCTGCCTCGATCAGGATATTTTCATAACCTTTACCATAGATAATTCCGGGAACTTTACCAGCAGCTCTGGTTTTACGAGCTCCCCCTTTTTTGCGTTGTTCGCGAACTGTCACTGAAAGCTGTATATGTTGCATAAATAATCACTCCTTATTTTTCAAAGCCTGCGTCGTATAACGAATCTTATAAATTTTAGCAAGAGGGTTTGTCTAAAACAGTACATCCTCTCTCTATCCTTTACCCCTTCAAGGATTGGAGGGTTTAAAAAGTCGAATGTCTAATTTTTGTTAAACAAAAAGAGAGGAAACCGAATCATTCTTGTGGATTCTCTGGATCGCCTCTGCAAGCAGTTTTCCGACCGATAACACCTCTATTTTAGGGCACAATTCTATCTTGTCATTTTGCTGAATGGTATCAGTCACAATCAGTTTTGAAAGGACAGAATTCTGGATATTTTCAATCGCTTTTCCTGATAAAACCGGATGGGTAATGCAGGCATACACCTCTTTTGCCCCTTTTTCCTTAATCGCTCGGGCCGCCTGAATGAGCGTTCCTGCCGTATCGACAATATCATCGACAATAATCGCTGTTTTGTCTTTTACATCCCCGATCACATGCATCACTTCACTCACATTCGGAGAAGGTCGTCTTTTGTCGATCATCGCCAATCCCGCTCCCAACCTTTTGGCGTAAGCCCTTGCCCGCTCAGCCCCCCCGACATCGGGAGAAACCATCACCAGGTGATTTTCAAAATGCTCACGAACATAGTCGAGCAGAACCGGAGTCGCAAAAAGATGATCGAAAGGGATATTAAAAAATCCCTGAATCTGCCCTGCATGTAAATCCATCGCCAAAATCCGATCTGCCCCAGCTGCAGTGAGAAGATCAGCCACCAGCTTGGAAGTAATCGGGGTTCTCGGCTGGACTTTTCGATCTTGTCTTCCGTAACCATAATATGGAATGACTGCGGTGATTCTCTCAGCGGAAGCTCTTTTCAAGGCATCGATCATGATCAAAAGCTCCATCAGATGCTCATTCGCTGGATGGGAAGTCGGCTGAATGATAAAAACGTCAGTTCCACGGACATTCTGGTCAATTTCTACCCAGATTTCTCCATCGGAAAACCTTTTAATCTGCGCATTCCCAAGCTCTATTCCAACATGTTGAACAATTTCTTGGGCAAGCTGTTTATTGGCATTTCCTGTAAAAATTTGAAGATCATTGAGAAATTGCATATATTTCAACTTTTTTGTAACTAATCAGCTCTTTCAGATCATTGTCATCCCCGAGTGCTTTTGTCGGGGATCCCCCTATTCAATAATTGGATCAAGAGATTCCCCTGCCTGCCGGCAAGGCACGGTGCTTAAAAACCTGCGGGAATGACAGCAATTTAAATACCTGAGTAATTACTTTTTCTGTATTCGCGATACTATTTCGCGAACTATTTTCAACTAAAGAAGCACTGCACAAAATTAACTGGGGCGCCTGGATTCGAACCAGGGAATGCCGGAATCAAAATCCGGTGACTTACCGCTTGTCTACGCCCCAAAAAATACGGTTGGGAGTTAGGAGAGTGGAGTATAGGGATAATTTTTTTCTAAACCCCTAACCCCTAACTCATTTTCACTCATCATCAGGAGCTGAGTAATCTTTTGGATCGATTTGATCGGGAGTTTTAGATTCGATGGTCGGAATCGACAAGATCTCCTTTTTTTGATTGGGAGAAGCTTCTCTTTCTTTTTCGTACGCATCCAAAACAACTTTTTCGATTTGAGCCCGAAAATCATTGTTTAAAGGATGGGCAATATCTTTAAAAGATCCATCTTTTCGTTTTTTCGAAGGCATCGCGACAAAAAGACCGGTGTTTCCTGAAATTACTTTCAGATCTCGAACCACAAAGCAATTATCAAAGGTGATCGTTGCATACGCCTTCAACTTATCTTCATTCATCGGGAAAACCCGAACTTCTGTAATTTCCATAAATAATTCCTCTTCTTAATGAATTAGCTGAAATTTTCAGCGATAAACAACTCCCATTCACTGGGGGCCTTCCCTTTAATTTTTGAAAGTGCCTTATCTGCCAAAGCGCGATCGGGAAAAATTCCAAAGACTGTCGGCCCGGATCCGGTCATCTGGCTTGCAATGGCGCCGTGACCGACTAATAATTTTTTAATTTCTGCAATCACCGGAAACTCTTTCATCGTTACCCGCTCTAAATCATTATTCATCATGCTGGCAACTGATTGTTTTGTTGTATATTTATCCGGAACATCTGTTTTTTTAGAATTATTTTGAGCGGATGAACCAATCGACATTCCGAGATTTTTATAAACCCATTCGGTCGAAACCGGTATCCCAGGATTGACTAAAACAAAAGCCATTTTAGGAATTTTTTTGATCTTTTTCAGCTGATCACCGACACCGCTTGCAATTGCCGGGGCTTCGAATAAAAAAAACGGAACATCTGCTCCGATTTTTGCCCCAATCATCATCAATTTTTCTCTCAAAAGCTTCAATTTTAACAGTTGATTTAACCCTTTTAAAACAGCAGCGGCATTCGAAGAACCCCCACCCATTCCGGCAGCGATAGGGATTTTCTTTTTGATATTAATTTCAATGCCGACATTTCGTGAAGAATAGGCAAGAATTTCTTTGACCGCCTTGTAAACAATATTCTTTTCTCCCTGCGGAACACTTTGATGATCGCAGGTAATGGTAATTCCTTTTTCAACAATATTGATTTCAATCTCGTCAGACAATGTCACCCGCTCCATGATCATCAACAGATCATGATAACCATCAGATCTTTTACCTAAAACGTCTAGGCGAAGATTCAACTTTCCTGGTGAGTTTAGTTTTAAGGATTGCATAATGGAAAAAGGTATATACTGAGTCGATAAGTTGATGTCAACAGAGGTTTTTTAATAGAAATTGGTGGGAAAAATCTTTCGATTAAGACGAGTGGATGGATCGATCCGAATCAATAATAAATAAAAAAACTGACTCTTCATAAAGAAAAGTCAGTTTTTTTTATCTTTAAAAGCTTCAGGGAATTAACTTAAAAATACCAATTCATATGCAAAATCCCAGCTGGAACGACATAATTAAATCCTCCCAATCGACGATAATAAACGGCAACTTCAGGGGCGATCGCAAATCTTTTTCCTAGGCGGAATTCATAACCCAATCCCCCCGAGGCAGAAAAACCTGCTTTGGTAACCAATGAAATGGTCGAGAAACTGACAGTTCCAACCGAAAAACCGGCCCCCAAATTCGCATAAAAACCATCATAGAAAAAATGTTGCGCTTTTATCTGCAAGTCATAGGCAAAATAATTCAAAAAATATTTATTCGTCGCGATAAAGTTGTTTTCTGCGTAAATGAGCGTTTTATCGGTTACTCCGGCACCGATACGGAATTCAAGTCCTCCGGCAACCTGTTCTATTTCATTTACTTCTCCTCCGACATAAGGGCCAAAACCCAAGAAAAACCCTTTGCGATCTTTTTGGTCTTTGAGATCTTCTGCGTGAAGCGAGCTGGATAAACAGAGACAAACAGCTAAAAGCAATAAACAGAGTGATTTGATTCTCATTTTGATTCTCATTTTGAATCTCCTTTTATATATGGATAAAAAATCAGAAATTATAGGCAAAATTATCGTAAGAGAATGGAAGAAGTTGCTAAAAATCTCTTATTTAAAAACTGTTTTATTGAAAAGTCGAACTCCAATAATATTCAGTGGTTACGAGCTCAGCCTTTAGAATTCAACTAGACAAAAAAATAAACTATCTATTATACGTATCGATCCACACCCCTTTGCCAAATCAACATTGGCCTGGAGTTTAGAACATGAAGCAGATTCACGACTTTCGAATCCCTTATCAAAAAAATCCCGATCTCGAACCGCTCCTTGCGAAACAACTTGGAGTTCATCCCAACGAAATCTCGTCGATTCGAGTGTTGAAACGAAGTCTCGATGCCCGAAATCGTCGTCAACTTTTCTGGGTTTATTCCCTCGAAATTTATTTGAAAGGTGAAACTCCCGAAAAAGAATTTGAGCCTTTTCAGAAGCTAAGCTGGAAAGAGGCTCCTCCATTGATTTTGGGGGCAGGCCCTGCAGGACTTTTTGCTGCACTCACTTTTCTACAACATGGCATTCGCCCAATTCTTTTTGAACGGGGCGAAAGAACGCATGCTCGAATGCTCAAGATCAGCCAATATTGGCGAAAAGGAATTCTCGATCTCGACAGCAACGTCTGCAACGGCGAAGGGGGAGCGGGCACTTTTAGCGATGGGAAGCTGATCACCCGAATCAAAAGTCCGCATATTCGTCGGGTAATGCAGGCGTTCGTTGATTATGGCGCACCAGCGGAAATTAGCTACGTCTATAATCCCCATGTCGGCAGTAATCTCATCCGCGAAGTCATTAAAAAAATGACCGATGATCTGATTCGGCAAGGCGCGGATATTCGTTTCAACAGTCGAGTAGAAGGATTGGATATCCAGGAAAAAAAAATTCAGGGAATTTATCTTGCGGATGGAAATAGAGTGGAAGGTTCCGGGCTCATCCTCGCCTGCGGACATGGCGCCGGGAAATTCTTTAAAACTCTGCATCAGCAAGGGGTTCAGTTTGAACCAAAATCATTCGCTTTGGGATTGAGAATTGAGCATCCGCAAAGTTTTATTAATGAATGGCAATACGGCAAACATCCGCAATTGGGAGAATTAGAAACGGCTCAATACAAACTGCAAACTTATTGGGATCAGGAGCAGATTGGGGTTTATACCTTTTGCATGTGTCCCGGAGGTTATGTCATTTCCAGTTCAACCGATTCGGAAACGATCGTTGTGAATGGAATGAGCAATTATCATCGTAATTCTCCTTGGGCGAATGCGGCAGTGGTCTGCTCGGTTCCGAAAGAAAAAATTGCGGGAGAAAATCCTTTCAAGATGATGGAGTTTCAAAGAGAAATAGAAAGTGCGGTTTATCAGACGAGTAAAGAATCGGGGGATGCCAGAAAAATTCCTGCGCAAAGACTCGAAGATTTTTTGATGCGAAGAAAAGGGAAAATTGAATCAAAGTCGAGTTGCCCGTCCGGCATTGTCAGTGCCGATCTCTCCAGACTTCTTCCCGATTGGATTTACAACTATCTTTCAAAAGGGCTGATCGACTTCGACCGCAAACGTCGTCGGTTTGCCAATTCGAACGCGATTCTTCATGCAGTTGAATCGAGAACCTCTTCCCCAGTTCGAATCACCCGCGATGAAAACAGTCTGGAAAGTATCAGCACCGAAGGATTGTTTCCGTGCGGGGAAGGGCCGGGATATGCCGGTGGAATCACCAGCGCCGCGGTGGATGGAATCCGGGCAGCGTTGGCTTGGATTGAAAAGTTTAAGCCGAATAGATGAGAGAAAACTTTTTATATCATCCTCATTTACTTTTTCTTTTTAACCGGAACCTCGATTCTCAAACCTGCATACCCCGCAAACCCAAAGAATCCACCGACCAGAAGAGAACCTCCACCCAAAAGCCCAATACAAACATTGGGACGCTGATACTCTAAAAGCGATGCCCTGACCGAAAGAGCGGCAGCACCGGTGGTTGCAGAAGATTCTTCCGGAGGATTTCCGTCTTCTCGATCGTTGCTCAACTGAATATGAACCACACGAAATCCGATTCCAAACCATGGATCCAAAATTTTAAAATTTCCAGCCTGATAGAGCGGTGTTCCAGGAGACCAGAGAGCCAAAACCTCTAAATGATGACTTTCTGCGGTTCGATTCGAGCTGAATTGAACGAGAGATCGGAGCAAGGCGTTGTTGCTGATCGGCAGATCATCCTGGGTAACTCTTTGATCGGATGTTCCATGCTCATATCGAATCACCAACTCGGCCCGATGAAGAAGTTTATCGGGAGTCGAAAGCGGCTTGAACAGGTTAAGAAAAATCGGAATTCGACGAGAAGAAGCCGGATCATCGACTTTTCTGACGAAAGTGTCACACCGAACCGCTGCTTCAATACCGTAAAGAGAAGTGATCGCGGTTGGATAGGGGGAGTTGAAATCAAGAATTTTTCCGTTGGTAATAAACGCCGCTCCAACGGTTGGTGCAGCAGAAAGATGACAGACAATTTTACTCTCTTCTCCCATATCCCCTCCCCCTATGAAAAGAAGTTGTTGTAAAAACTGTTTTGCTATCCGTGAAAATCCGGTTTTCTTTTTTCAACAAATGCCGTTACCCCTTCAATAAAATCAGGAGTGGTCGAAGACCAGGCAATCGTATTCATTTCTCTCGTTAATTGTTTTGTAAAATCAAATCCGATCGATTGATTGAGCAACAGCTTCGTTCTCGCGATTGTTCGGGTGGGACGTTTCGCGAGATCGGTGGCAAAACCCCACAGCTCTTGATCGAACTGTTCGTCTGTTACCACCCGGTTCACAATCCCCCAATCATACGCTTCTTGAGCGGATAAAACTTTCGCGGTAAAAAAACATTCACTCGCTCTTCGCCAACCGACCAGTCTTGGGAGAAACAAGCTGGAACTCCCATTCGGTGCCAACGCAATATTGATAAAAGAGGCCGAAAGTTTTGCCGACTCGGATACCAGAATCAGATCAGCAGAAAGCGCAAACCCAAACCCTGCAGCATAGGCTGGGCCATGAATTCCGACGATGACCGGCTTCGGCATTGTTCGAACAGTTTTGACAGCTTGATTCAGCAAACTACTGATTTTTTTGAAAAGAGGCGAGGCATTTTTTTTGTTTTCGTAAAACATTTTCAGATCGCCACCGGCAGAAAATGCTTTTCCCTCCCCTCGAATGATCACGGCGCGAACTGATCGATCTTTGGCGACTTGCTGCAAGGCTTGTCCCAGTTGAGTGGCAAGATCAACATTAAAGGCGTTCAGACAGTCCGGACGATTCAAGCTAATTTGGACAACCGCTTCGCGTCGATCGAGCTTAATCAGATTCAACGCTTTCATCTTTTTTTTCTTCACCATCGATTTCTCCTTTAAAAAATGAATCTCTCTTGTTATAAACCAGTCCTTACTGAAAGCAACTTTTCATCTTCTATACTTTAAGAGCGGCCATAGATTTAACATTTTGACTCGCTGTCATCCCCGAGCGTTTTTATCGGGGATCCCCTTACTCAATGATTGGATCAGGGGGATTCCCCTGCCTGCCGGCAAGGCACGGTGCCAAAAAGCCTGCAGGAATGACAACATTAAAAAAACTAAATTTATGACCGTTTTAAAGTATAAACAAAATGAAGGAATTAAAATGTTAAAAATAAATGCGGTCGCAGAAAATATTACCAAAACCTCCGGCGAAGGATTGGCTCTCGCAATCTTTGATGGAAAAATCGAAAAAAATTCCTCCCTCGATAAAATTGACAAACATCTGGCGCATCTCATTTCTGAAACCTTGAAAAAAGAAGAGTTCAAAGGAAAAGCAGGAGAGATCAAGGTTTTTCATACCCATTACAAATTAAAAAGCCGTTATGTTTTTATTGTCGGATTGGGAGAGTCGAAAAAATTCGAACTCGAAAATTTGAGAAAAGCAGCAGGAAAGCTTTATCAGGCAGCCAACGGCTTAAAACTGAAAACGCTTGATTTTGATTTCTTGGAAGAGTCCGAAAACCTCTGCAGTATTGAAGATGCAAGCCAGATAGCCACAGAAGGATTTGTTCTCGGCTCTTACAAGTTCAACAATTATCGCAGTAAAAACAGTAAAGATGTTCTTACCGAGATTCGTTTTTTGCTCTCGTCAAATCGCACTCTCGCTTTGGCAAAAAAAGGAATTCAGCTCGGGGAACTTTTAGCGAATGCAACGAATTACGCCCGTGATTTAATCAACACCCCTGCGAGCGATATGTATCCAGAGCTATTGGGTAAAGAGGCGAAAAAAATCAAAGGAATTCGAAGCCAAGTCTATACCGTCCCTGCCCTCAAAAAATTGAAGATGGGAGCACTTCTCGGCGTTGGACAAGGTTCAAGAAAACCGCCTGTCTTTATTGAAATGATTTACAAACCGTCCGGAAAAGCAAAAAAAGTAATCGCACTGGTCGGAAAAGGGGTCACCTTTGATTCAGGTGGACTTTCCCTGAAACCGGCCAAGAGTATGGAAACGATGAAAGATGACATGAGTGCCGCAGCGACTCTGCTTGGCGTGATGAGCATCATCAAAGATCTCAAACCAAATGTTGAAGTTCGCGCTTATATTCCATCCGCTGAAAATATGCCGGGTGGCAATGCGATTCGTCCCGGCGATGTTTTGACTGCCAAAAACGGAAAAACAATCGAGGTTTTAAATACCGATGCCGAAGGAAGACTGATTTTGGCCGATGCACTTTCGTACGCCTCTGAAAAAAAACCCGATTATATCATCGATCTCGCCACCTTGACCGGTGCCTGTCTCGTGGCGTTGGGTGATCTTTATGCGGCGATCTTAAGTAACAACAAAGAGCTAGCTGAAAAATTGATCCATCACGGCAAGAAAAGCGGTGAAAAAATCTGGGAACTTCCACTCGCCGAAGAATATCGAGATGATATGAAAAGTGATATCGCCGATATGCAGAACATCGGCGGAGGATATGGCGGAACGATCATCGGCGGACTTTTTCTAGAAGCCTTTGTGAATGAGGTTCCTTGGGCGCATCTCGATATTGCCGGGCCAAGTTGGGCCAATAAGCCATGGGCCTATGCTCCCAAAGGGGGAACCGGATTCATGGTGAGAACGCTTTCGGAATTTTTGATCGGTTTTTAATCTTTCTCCTCCCCTTAAGGTAAGGGGTCAGCGTCGCTAAAGCTATGGTGCGTCAGCGACCCTCTTACCTTAAGCGGGGGGATTTTTATTGCGATCTTTCCATGCAAAATCTTCTTACTCTCTGCGAAGAAACTTACAAAATCCTCAAACAAAAACGTCCTGAAGATTCTATCGCAGAGCTTCTCAAAAAAAATCACACACTCAAAAATTTCGCAAACGAGATTGAAGAACAACTCCACGGTTGTTGGGAAACATATCGTTCTCCAGCTGTCATTCCTGCGGAGGCAGGAATCCCCTACTCTCCATCAAATGAGACTAGTCTCGATCTTCCAGAAAAGAAATCTTTCAAAGCGATCAGCTGGAATCTCGAACGTGGAAAAAATTTCGACTCGATTCTTCAATCTTTAAAAACGAACCACGAATTAAAAAACGCTGATTTTTATTTCTTCACCGAAGTTGATTGGGGAATGGCTCGTTCGCAAAACAGAAATATCGCAGCAGATCTGGGAAAAGAACTTGGGTATTATGCCTATTTTTCCCCCTCCTATTTTAACTTCTCCAAAGGGCATGGCGCAGAACGACATCTACCTGGAGAAAATCAATATGGACTTCATGGTAAAGCCATTCTCTCCCGCTATCCTCTTGAAAATCTTCGCGCCGTAAAAATGTCAAACACGATCGACAAACTTTCTGGCAAAGAAGCACGCTTGGGAGAAAAACGGGCTCTCGTGGCCGATTTGAATTTGAATGGAACAATTTTCACTCTCACCTGCACCCATCTCGATGTTTTTTCTTCTCCCCTGTTACGAGCCAGACAGCTGGAAAAAGCGATGCAACCCTCCACAAAAACAGATCACGCCTTGATTTCCGGAGATTGGAATACAAACACTCTCAACTCTCTTTCGAGCGACAAAATATTTTTTACCATTCTGAAACAGATTTTTTTGACCGGGCCCAAAAAAATGATTCGCGACCATTATTCCTATCCTGAAAAAAAATTTGACAAACCGCTTTTTGAAATGCTGAAAAGATTTGAATACGATTATGAAAATGCCAATCAATTGGGAGTGGGAACTTTTGATCTTTTATCGAATGACTCCGATGTCGGCCTGATGGGAAAAGATCGATTTCCAGAATGGATGATAAAATGGATCGGACGGCAAATCGAAAAAGCAGGCGGTTCTCTCAGCTTCAAACTGGATTGGTTTGCCGTAAAAAACCTGAATTGTCTGGAAAAAAAAGTGATCAAATTGAAGAGAGGAATTGATTATACCGAGCAGAGACCGAGTGATCATCATCCGGTTTTGTTGACCTTCAATATCCCAACTCGCGCAAACGCCGATCACTCAATCCAAAATAGTGCCCAATCTCATGAAGAATCGTCCGCTGAATCTGATTTTTCAACTGATCCGGAGTAGAGCTGATCGCTTCCAGATTTTTCTTGAAAAGATAAATGCGATCAGGCAACACATTTCCGTAGGAGGATGGGTTTCGATGGTTCAACGGAATACCGCTGTAAAGCCCCAACAGTCCGCTTTTGCTGACCTTCATTTGTTGCTGAATTTCGAGGGTGGGAGTTTCTTCAATTAAAATATCGACATTTTCAATCTTCTGGGAAATTTCTGAAGGAAGCTCCTGAAGAGCCTCTTCGACTATTTTTTCGAACTCTTCGTGAGTGAACATAATAAACCAAAATCCCCGTCTCCTGGGGGACATGGACATCTACACTAGTCGAGAGAAGGATTGTTTTTAACCGTTTGATGTCCGTTTCCCCCTTTGAAAAAGGGGGATTAAGGGGGATTTAGTGCTGGAAGTTGAGTGCTTCTTAAAATTTGGTTGCACTAAATCCCTCCTAACCTCCCTTTTCCAAAGGGAGGGACTATCCTTGCAAGGAGAAGGAAAAAAGTAAAAATCATTTATAAAGCAAATACTTCTTTCTCTGTTTCAAAAACAACGATTTTCCCTCTTCATAATTCTCTTTAATCTCTTTAAAACTTTTCCCAGACTTCAAATCTTTTCTAAAGCGATCGGAACCGGTCAGCAAATCAATCGCCGGAATCTCTCTCACAAACTCATAAGGTTTTTCTCTCCACTTGAATGGATTGGGATAGAGATCATGAATCGCTTTCAAAACCGCAAGCCCAGTCAAATAGGGCTTGAACCGTTTTCGATCGGTCAGATGAATTTGAACTCCCCCGCAAACCTGATTCGCCCATTTTTGAAACATCGGTTTGAAATACAGTGGACGAAAAAAAACTCCCGCCAATTTATATTCTTTTAATCGCTTCGACAATTCGAACGGATCGATAAAAGGTGCGCCACAAATCTCGAACGGACGAGTCGTTCCACGCCCCTCAGAAATCTCGGTTGCTTCTAACAAGCACATTCCGGGATAAACCATCGCTGTATCCAGCGTCGGCATATTCGGAGAAGGTAAAATCCAGGAAAAACCTGTTTCATCTAAATACGATTTTCTCTTCCAACCTTTGACCGGAATAATTTTTAGATCGGCATTGATTTTAAACTCTTCATTCAAATAATTTGCCAGCTCGCCAACGGTCATCCCATGCCGATTGGCAATCGGATACATCCCGACAAAAGATTCAAAACCTTTTTGGACGATATTTCCCTCGACATCAATGCCGTTGATCGGATTCGGCCGGTCGAGAATATAGACAGGAACTCCAACCTCCGCGCAAACCTCCATCATAAAAGCGATTGAGTAAATGAAAGTGTAATATCTTGAGCCGACATCCTGAAGATCACAAACAACTACATCGAGATTTTGAAGCCATTCTTTTTTCGGTTTAAGAGATTCGGGCGTTGAACCGTAAAGACTATAAGTTGGAATAGTATTGGAAAAGGAAGCGGGAGAAGCATCTTCTACACTCTCCATATCCTGCGCTACCCCCCAAACCCCATGTTCCGGGCCAAAGAGAGCGGCTATCTCAATGGATGATTTTTGAAAAAGGGAAAGGATATGGCTAAAATGAGAATCAATCGTTGCGGCATGACAAAGAAGACCGATCCGCTTTTTTTTCAATCGGCCTTTTAAAATTTTTATCGCTTGATCTATTCCCAGATTCATAGAATGAAATGAAGATTAACAAAAACTGCAGAGAATGAAATCGATTTTTTAAAAAACAATGGTTCCCTATCAAAAAATCTTTAAATCCCTTGCTCAAGCCAAAATTCGTTATTTAGTTGCTGGAGGAGTCGCCGTAAATCTGCATGGAATCGAAAGAGCGACTGCTGATTTGGATCTGATCGTTCACTTGGAAGAAGCAAACTTGCTAAAATTTATCCAAGTAATGAAAAAATTGGGTTATCTTCCCAGAGTTCCTGTTCCAATCGAAGATCTGGCAGATGAAAAAAAAAGACAAAGCTGGATCAAAGAAAAAAACATGCTTGTTTTCAGTTTTTTTAATCCCAAAAGTCCGATGGAGCTGATCGATATTTTTATAAAAAATCCACTTCCATTTGATATAATCTATAAAAATCGGGTTGAAAAAAAATTATTCGATACCCTCATTTCTGTCATAGGGATTAGAGACCTTATCCTTATAAAAAAAGAGGCTGGACGGCCAAGAGATTTATTTGATTTGGGTTTTTTAGAGGAGCTGATGAAGAAAAAAAATGAATCCAAAAAAAACAAAATTTAAAATATTTAAACCTTCCGAAGCGGACTGGAAAGCATTTCGTCGTTACCAAAAAGTTCCGGTGAATCAAAAGCTGGCCTGGCTCGACCGATATCGAAGTTTTTATTACGAGCTTTTAAAATGTAATCCCGATCTTCGGAAAAAATGGGAAGAGGAACGGCAGAAAAAAATAACCGCTAAATTTTAGAACCCGTTTGGTTAAAAAGGTTTAATTTTTTGTATGGATATGTTTGAAGTG
>CAZSRQ010000052.1:0-15142 GCA_964609335.1 uncultured Pseudomonadota bacterium | reverse complement strand
ATGATGGTGGGCAATTGGGGTTAGGGGCAGAGATTGGAATTTCAACGACAAAACTTCATGCATTTGGTCCGATGGGTTTAGAGGAATTAACTACTCTGAAATACGTCGTCAGAGGCGAAGGGCAAGTGAGAGAATAAATGGATTCAAAAACATTAGCGAAAAAAATTGCGACGATTGCGGATAAAGTCAAAGGGATTGATATTAAAATTCTTGATCTCGAAAAACTTTCAAGTTTTACCGATTTTTTTGTCATCACCTCGGCGACTTCGAGTCGACAAACCCGGGCGATCGCCGACAATATCATTGATGAATTGAAAAAAGAAGGGATCCCTCCTCATTCGTACGAAGGATATAATGAAGGAAACTGGATTCTGATCGATTATGTCGATGTCGTGGCGCATATTTTTTTAGAAGAGATTCGAACTCTTTACGATCTCGAAGGTTTCTGGACCAAAGCCAAAAAAGTTCCATTAAAGGTCAAAAAAAGTGAAACTAAAACTAGTAGTCGTCGGAAAACTAAAAGACCAAAATCTCCTCGAAAAAATTGATTTTTATCGTGAGCGACTCAAACCTTTTGTTTCTCTTCAAATCGTTGAAGTCAAAGATTTCCCGTTCAAAAAAGGGATGAATCAGAAAGTGGCGGTTGAAAAAGAGTGTGAAGGGATTTTTGAAAAACTGTCCGATGATGATTTTTATCTGGCGCTTGATGAAAAGGGAAAACAAAAAACCACCGAGGAGTGGGTCGAGATTTTTCGGAAATGGGAAAATTCCGGAAGAAAAGAGATCATCTTTATTATCGGCGGAGCGCATGGGCTCTCCGAATCAATCCTACGAGGATCGAGAGAGCGACTGGCACTTTCCAAGCTCACCTTTACCCATGAATTGGCGAGACTGATTTTTCTCGAACAGGTTTATCGGGTTTATACGGTGATGAGAGGGATTCCGTATCATCATGGTTAATTTTTAAGTAAAAAAAATCGACAAAGAGCAGTAAGCCAAAAATCCGGCAGCAAGTTTTTCGGTATCCTGAACAATGTTTTTGGCTATTGGAATCGCCGAAGCTTGAGCGATGTTATTTCGCGGAATTCGAAAGCAGGACGAAATTTTTTTCCCTACTAAAACAGCAGATAGAACGATCCCCAAAACTCCAATTCCTGTTTTTATGGTGTTCCACTCTATAAAAGGTTGGCTTTCCGCCCGTTTTTTGAATTCTTCGCAATCGTTCGGGTTATATTTCGTAGGAGTCAATTCAAAAATATCTTTAAGTTCATTGCTCCGCAAAGAGCGTTGTCTTCTGAATTCATCCATCCCAATTCTTCCGAAATGATAAACCCGGGGAGATTGGATAGAATGATGGGAGCTGATTGCGCTCAAGAGAGCTTGAGATTCTTGTAGGTTTAATTCTTCTTGGTAAAGCTCATGTCGGCAGAGAGAGGTTTGTGATTTGTGAGGCAGGTCATCACACGGTCGATATCTTTGATAACAACCGACCAGATAACTCATTTCAAGACCCTTATCGTGATTCAGAACTTCCGCTAGTTTCATAAAACTCCTTTTTTGAATGTCATATTTCTATCGACGAAAAGCCTTGAAAGTTTCTATTTTTTTTATCTTTTGTTTATGATTATAGCTTTGGGTTTATGAAACCGTTAGTCCTAATTATTCTCGATGGGTTTGGTGAACGTGCAGCGCAGGAATATAATGCGGTAAAACTGGCGAACAAACCGAATCTTGTTTCCTACTTTTCAAATTATCCACATACCTTCATCGATGCCTCCGGCAAGTCGGTCGGACTTCCGGCAGGTTTGATGGGAAATTCAGAAGTTGGTCATTTAACCATGGGAGCTGGAAGAATTGCCCCTCTCGGCCTCACCCGAATTTATGCGGCGATTGAAGATAAAACTTTTTTTGAGAATGCCGTTCTGAAAAAAGCGATGAGTGTAGTTTCTAGCAATCATTCCTCTCTTCATCTGATGGGGCTTGTTTCAGATGGTGCTGTTCATAGTCACCAAGATCATCTTTATGCCCTTTTAAAAATGGCAAAGAAGATGGAAAGCGAGGGAGATTTCCGCCTTCGCGGGAATGACAGGAAGTTTAAAGTTTTGATCCACTGTTTTACCGATGGACGGGATACCGATCCCAAGTCTGCTTTCAAATATATCGAATCTCTCGAACAGAAAATTGAAGAGATCGGAATCGGACAAATTGCAACAATTTCCGGCCGTTTTTACGCAATGGATCGCGATAAAAGATGGGAGAGAACCGCGCTCGCTTATGACGCGCTAGTGAATGGAGAAGCAAGAGTGGTCTCTTCGCCCAAAGAGGCGATCGATATTGCCTATCAAAATAATGAAACCGATGAATTCATCAAACCGACCATCATCCAAGATCCGCGGGGAATTGCTCCGACCATTCAAGAAAACGATGCGGTGATTTTTTTCAATTTTCGTGCAGATCGGGCAAGGCAGTTGACCCAAAGCTTGACGCAAAACTCTCCGGTTCCCGCTCTTGCCAGCAAAAAAGGTGAAAAACCAAAGCTTTCCTGTTTTGCCTGTTTTTCAGAGTATGATGCCTCTTTTCATCTGCCGGTCGCTTTTCCAAAAATTGATATCCAAGAAACATTTCCGGAAATCATTAGTCGAAAAGGATTAAAACAGCTGCGCATCGCCGAAACTGAAAAATATGCGCATGTCACTTATTTCTTTAGTGGAGGAATTGAAAAAGAGTTTCCAGGTGAAGATCGGGCACTGATTCCATCCTCCAAAGAAGTTCAGACGTATGATTTAAAACCGGAGATGAGCGCGTATCCAATAACCGATGAACTGTTGAGTCGTCTGAAATCCAAAAGATATGATTTTGTGATTTGTAACTTCGCCAACCCAGATATGGTCGGTCATACCGGAAATCTCGCTGCGGCAATTCAGGCGATTGAGGTGGTGGATGAATGTTTGGGGAAAATCGTCTCAGAAGTCCTAAGCCAACATGGAACGGTGATTATCACTGCTGATCATGGAAATTGTGAGAAAATGGCGGATGAAAAAGGAAATCCGCATACGGCGCATACGATCGAGTTGGTTCCGTTTCTTTTGATTGGGGAGAAGTATCAGGGTATCCGATTGAGAGAAGGGGGAGGTTTGCCGGATATTGCGCCGACTCTTCTGGAGATTTTGGGGATTTCGAAACCTCAGTTGATGAGTGGGAGAAGTTTGATAGGTGAGTAACGGAAGGATAAGATAAAGATCTATCCAAAATCATGAATTTTTTAAATCAACTCTTCGAATATTTTCTCCCTTCCGCCTGTCTTTCCTGTCATGCAATTCTTTCTTTTGAAGAAAATCATCTCTGTGAATCGTGCCATGAGAAGTTGAAAATTCTAAAAGAGCCATTTTGCCTTCTCTGTGGAGATCCATTTTCAAATTCCTTTATTGATTCTCATCATTGCCAAAATTGTTTGAAGAATCGTCCTCCCTTTGAAATGGCGAGGTCGATGTTTCTCTTTGAAGAAACCTTGTCCAAAATAATTTACTCGTTCAAATATCATGGAAACGAGGCGATTCTCCCCTGGTTTCGAGAGGTTTTTGCTGAATGGATTTCCAAAAATAGCCTGGAAAACAATTTTGATTGGATTGTTCCGGTTCCGCTTCACTCATTTCGATTGATTCGACGCGGATATAATCAATCGCTCCTGCTTTCGAAAGTGATGAGTAAAATTTTGAAAGTTCCAATCGATTATGAAAATTTGATTCGAAAGAATTATGAAAAACCGCAAAGCTTAAAATCGCGAGAAAAAAGAAAAAAAGAGATTCGAAATGTTTTTGTTTTAAAAAATAAAAAAATATTTAAAAATAAAAAAATTCTTTTGGTGGATGATGTTTATACCACCGGTTCAACCGCGAAGGAATGTTCAAGAGTTTTGAAAGAGGCTGGAGCAGAAATTTATCTGTTTACTTTGGCGAGAACTCCTTTACTTTATTAAATCATGAAAAATTTTCTAGAAATTGCAAAACAGGCCGCTTTGATCTCAGGTGAAATCCAGATGAAGAAACTGGGAAAGGTGGAAGATATCCAGTTCAAAGGGGAGATTAACCTTGTCACCGAAGTCGATCAAGCTTGTGAAAAAGAGATTATTTCCATCCTCCACCAAGAATTCCCAACCCATGATATTCTCGCTGAAGAAGGTTCGGGAACAAGAAAAGATTCTGAATATAAATGGATTATCGATCCACTCGATGGAACGACAAATTTTGCCCATGGTTATCCGCTTTTCTGCACCTCGATTGCGTTAGAGCAAAAAGGGGAGATTATTGTCGGAGTGGTTTACGAGCCAAACTTGAAAGAACTTTTTGTCGCTGAGAAAGGATCAGGTGCCACACTCAATGATCAAAAAATTCAAGTTTCTAAAGTCAGTGAACTAAAAAAGGCGATGGTCGCCACCGGGTTTGCCTATAATGTGGCGAAAGATAAAAATAATAATCTGAATCATTTCGAAAACTTTATCATGAATACCCAAGCGGTCCGGCGGGATGGGGTGGCGGCGATTGATCTCTGCTATGTTGCTGCAGGGCGATACGATGGGTTTTGGGAGCTGAATCTGTTCCCGTGGGATGTGGCGGCAGGATCGCTCATCCTCCGCGAAGCGGGTGGAAAAGTCAGCGATTTTCATGGAAATAGCTTCAATATTTATTCAAAAGAAATTCTTTCTTCAAACCAAAAACTTCATTCAGAGATGGTCAAGATTCTCCAAATGAAGTAAATTAATCTTTATGACAAATCCTAACCTTGAGCAGCCGATTGACTCTTTAGAGCTTCGAAAAATTATTGAGCTGATTCATTTACGAAAGTTTGATGAAGCGAAAGAAAAGCTCGAAGTTGAAATCGCCAATGCGAAAAAAAATAACGATAAAGTTTTGGAGGTTTGTCTCTATTCAATTTTCGGAATGTTTTATCGGTTGGAAAATGATTACAAAACCGCCTGGCGTTATTATGAAAAAGGGGAAAAGGTTTTTCCCGAAGATCCTTCCTTGAAAATCCTCTCCGCTCGTCTGTTGTGCGAAGTATTTGGTCAGTACGAAACAGCGATCAAAAAGTGTGAAAAAGCGATCAAACTTGCCGCGAATAGTCGTCCTCTCATTCATCAGGCTGAAATTACTCTAGGACTTATTCATCTTAAAAAAGGAAACAGAAAGAAATCGCTCGAGTTTTTGGAAAAAGCGATGGCGAATGATTTTCGTGAGATGGTGAGTGCCAAAAATATCGATTTTAAGTTGGTTGAAGCGTTGTTATTAAAAAAAATCGGATTAGAAGAATCACGAAAATATACCGAAAAAGCGCTCCGGTTTGCTGAAGAGACTAAAGAAGAAAAACAGATCGAGAAAATACAAAAAATTCTTACTCATCTACCTGAAAAATTCGAATAAACTTACTGCTCCGGATCATGAATTCACACTTGCTCAAGAGTTGATTGTCGCATCGGGTGGTGGTTCCAACTCCTTTTCTTCCGGAATATTCATCTCTTTTTCCTCTTTAAAATGTCGATAAATCTTGAATCCGATGTAAAGCATGATGAGAGGAATGATGACTGCCAACGCATGCTCCACCCTTTTGACCCAATGAAAAAAGAGATCGATTTTATCCCCGAAATGATAGGCGAGCATTGAAATCGCTGAAACAGAAACCAAGACGGAGGCTCCATCGAAAAGAATCACTTTTCTGAATGGAACTTTAAAGGCTCCGGTGGTGAGAAAAATCGTCGATCGGAGGCCGATGAGAAAACGGGCAAAAAAGAGGGTTCTTCGTCCATAACGGTGAAAATAATGGTTGATCGTAGTGATTCGTTTATTAGTGAAAAACCAGGTCAGTCTACGGTGAGCTAATATTTCACGTCCAAATTTTCTTCCAATTAAATACAACGTAATATCTCCACTGATGGCTCCGGCCCAAAGAGTGACAAGCATTGGAAAAAATTTTAACGAACCGAGATAGGCAAAATAACCGCCGGCAATCACAATCACATCCTCAGGAAACGGAAAACCGATTCCACAGCAAAAAAGCCCAATGAAAAGACCGAGATAACGAAAATGATCGAGATATTCAAAAACTGTTTCCATCCATACCCTTCTAGAAGATGTAAAAAAGAAACCCTCTTGCCAAAAAACGCAATTTAACAGATTTTTTCAGGTTCATATAGTTTTTATCAACTATCAAGTGAGAATTTATGATGCGAACCGAAGATTTTTTCTATGAATTTCCACCCGAGCTGACCGCGAAAAAACCGTTATCTGCGAGAGAGCAGTCCCGGATGATGATTTTAGACCGTGCCGATAAAAAATTTTTTCATCAACACTTTTTCAATTTTCCCGATTATTTTAAAGCGGGCGATTTGATGATTTTAAATAATACGAAGGTTTTGCCGGCGAGGGTTTTTGCCCAGAAATCGACCGGTGGTAAAGTGGAGGTTTTACTTGTCCGATCCATTGATAAAAATAATAATGTTTGGGAATGTCTGGTCAAGCCTGCAACCGGTATCCGAAATGAAACGACTATTTACTTTCAAGTCGAGAACTCAAAAGTTCCCGCTGTTTTTAAAAAGGTGGAAGAGAAGATTAAACTGCTTCAATTTTCGACTGAAATTTCAGTCGAAGATTTAATGCGAAAGATCGGCTCAAGCCCGCTTCCACCCTATATGCAACGGAAAGAGGCAGACTCCGAAGATCTTGAACGTTACCAGACAGTGTTTGCTGAAAAAGAGGGGGCGATTGCCGCTCCAACCGCCGGACTTCATTTTACCCCGCAAATTTTTGATCGATTGAGAGAGAAAGGGGTAGAAATCCATTCCGTTACTTTACATGTGGGGCTCGGAACTTTTGAGCCGGTGCGAGCGGAAAATATTTTTGATCATGTGATGCACACAGAGTTTTATGAGGTTCCCAAAACGGTTGTGGAGGCGGTCCAGAGAGCAAAAAAAGAAAATCGTTCTGTGACGGCGATTGGGACCACCTCGGTGAGGGCATTGGAATCTTGGTTTGGGAGTCAGATTGTGCAGGGGGATTCCTGCCCGCCTGCCGCGAGGCACGGCCTACGCAGGAATGACAGCGGGATGTCCTCCACTAACCTTTTTATTTATCCGGGATATTCATTCAAAGTAGTGGATCGTTTATTAACGAATTTTCATCAGCCTGAATCGACGCTGATTATGTTGACTAGTGCGTTTGCGGGGAAAGAGTTTTTGTTTGAATCATATCGGGAAGCGATCCAGGAGAAATATCGGTTGTTTAGTTATGGGGATTGCATGTTGATTTTGTGAGGTTATTATATTGCTTCTCTTTACCAGCAAGTTTGAATGCTTCTATTGCCTTTAACATGATTGCTTCTGCTTTTTTGCAGTCTTTCTCTGACTTTGCGAGTTGATAATAAGTTCTGCCAATCGTTTCCCAATTTGCCTCTTTTTCGTTGAGGATGAGGGGAGGAGGATTTTTCGTTAATGCTTCATGAAATAGCTCTACAAACTGATCAAGAAGATCAATATCGATCATTATTTCTGAAAGTCGTAAACTCAAAAGGCCAAAAACTGATTCAAAATATCTTTTTGTTTCTGAGAAATTATCTGTTTTCAGTTTAATAATAATCAGAAAATTATAGTATTGAAGTCGAAGATTGAGATCTTCTGCGCTCTCATACTTATGAGAGGAAAGAGTTTCATAAAGAGAAGCGGCTCTTTGAAAAAATGGAAAAGCTTGAGAAGGCTGCTTATCATTGATGAGTTGAACTCCTATTAATCCATTATTAGTTGCAGTAAGTTTTTTGAATGGAAGGACGTTAGGAGAAAGACTCATCGCTTTTTCAGAGGCGGCTAAGGCATCGGCTAGTTGTTCTTTGTTAGGATGATCTATTCCATTATGTAATGCAGTAGCGAGTATTTGATATCCACCTTTATCATCTCCAGCTTGCAATGCAAAACAAGCCGCTTTGGCCATTCGGTCATATTCTCTCAACTCATTCCAACCTTGAGCAATGTCTACGATTTTTTCAGGAGCGGGGTTTCTGATGCAATGCCATGCCTGTTGGTTATCGGATTTTCTCGGAGCGCAAATAGCCTGTAGGTTTATATCAGAGAATTGTTTGCAATAATTTTTTAACCGGGAAGTTGCCCAAGAAATATCTCCCGGTGTTTTTGGAATTAATGAATACTTGTCTGCCCCATTTTCCGATTTTTCAGGATTCGATTTTTTCTTTCCAAAGCAATCTTCAAAAAGAGCGCCACTTCCTAAGGCAAAAGCTGCGGCGAGGAGAATTTGTATCATTTTATAGTCTTCCTTGATTTTTCAATCGTTTATGATAACCGGCTGATTCGCATCTGTAGTATTCTCGGTGGAAATGTCAAAAGGTTGCGATGTATTAGATCAGTTTTTTACTTTTTCTTTCTTATTTCCCAGACAAGCCATTGGAAAATAATTATTTGAAATGATTAAAGATTATGCCTTTTAAATTTACCCTTCATAAAAAGTTATCTGACAGTAAAGCAAGGCTAGGTGAGATCCATACGGCTCACGGCTCCTTCCAAACCCCCGTTTTTATGCCGGTTGGAACTTATGCCACGGTAAAATCGATTCGCCCCGATCAGCTCGTGGGAGAACTAAACGCGCCGATTATCCTCGGAAATACCTATCATCTCTATCTTCGCCCAGGGCATCAGCTCATCAAAAGATTGGGTGGGCTTCATAAGTTTATGCAATGGCCTCGCCCGATCCTCACGGATAGCGGTGGTTTTCAGGTTTTTTCCCTCTCAAAATTCAGAAAAGTAAAACCGGAAGGGGCAGAGTTTCAATCGCATCTGGATGGTTCGAAACATTTTTTGACTCCCGAACTGGCGATTGAAATCCAGGAAGCGCTTGGTTCCGACATTATGATGGTTCTGGATGAGTGCTTGGGTTATCCCGCGACGGAAGAAGAAGCAAAGAAGTCGATGGATTTGACTTTAAGCTGGGCAGAGAAATCTCTTTTGGCGCGCAAGAGCGATGCAGCTCTTTTTGCGATTGTCCAAGGAGGGATGTACAAGCATTTGCGGGGAGAGTGTATTGAAAGGCTGATGGAGATGGGAGAGTTGGGGGTCGGGGGTCGGGGGTCGGGGGTTAATCAAAATCCCCTAACTCCGAACTCCCAACCCCCAACCGTTTTTAACGGCTATGCCGTCGGTGGAGTTTCGGTCGGCGAACCGATGGAAATTGCGTATGAGTTGGCAGATTATTGTGCGAATCGACTTCCAGAAAATAAACCGCGCTATTTGATGGGGGTCGGTCTTCCAGAAGATATTGTCACTTGTATTGATTTGGGGATTGATCTGTTCGATTGTGTCATTCCAACCCGAAATGCCCGAAACGGAATGTTGTTTACATCGGATGGTTTTATCTATATTCGAAATGCCTGTTATACCGAAGATGAAAATCCGATTGATTCTGAGTGCAGTTGTTATACCTGTAAAAATTTCAGTCGGGCCTATTTGAGACATTTATCGCATTCGAAAGAAATTTTGTCGGCGATTTTAAATTCAATTCATAATTTACATTACTATTTGAATTTGTTAAGCGACATTCGCTGCTCGATTTCAGAGGGAAATTTTTCAGAATTCAAAAAGAATTTTTTTAACCGAAGAAATATAAAGATGGCCGATCGGCTCGCTTTATTATCCAGTCAGGAGTAAAAATATGTCAGGTTTTCTAGAAACTCTCAGTTCGTTGATATCTTCTAACGCATTCGCTCAGGCTCAAGGAGGAAGTGCTTCTGCCCAAAGCCCATCCTTCAGCTTTTTTGTTCCACTCATTTTGGTGTTTGTGATTTTCTATTTTTTAATGATTCGTCCACAAAAAAAGCAGCAGCAAGTCCGAATGAAAATGCTTTCTGAGTTGAAAAAAGGGGATGAAGTGGTCACCCTGGCGGGAATTCATGGAAAAATCACCGGCGTAGCCGATAAAATTTTGACGGTTGAAATTGCCGATAATTTAAAAATTAAAATCGATCGTGAAGCGATCGCGCGGATTAAGCAGGAAACAGGAGACAGGAGTCAGAAGACAGAATAAAAAGGAAAAAACTTCTATTCTTCTGACTTCTGTCTTCTGTCTTCCTGATTGCTAATTTTATGTCTCAATCCTGGAAATGGAAAATTTACCTCGTTCTTTTTACCGCCATTCTCTCAATTTATGTTTTGGTTCCGACTTTTTTGGGCTTTAACTCTCTCCGAGAAGAAGCGGAAAAAAAGGGGAATTCACTTCCATGGTATGTAAAATTATTTCCTGAAAAAGAGCTCAATTTGGGCCTCGATTTACGGGGAGGAATTTATCTTGAACTCGAAGTTTCTGTAGAAGAGGCGATTTATAATCGTCTCGATCTGATGGCGAGTGAGATTTCAAGATTTTTAAAAGGGAAGAATGAAAAGTTAAGTTTTACCATCGATCGAATTCCAAAGACCTATTATCTTCGGGCGGTTGCTCCCGATGCTGCAACTCTTCAAACCATTCTTGATTATGCGAGAAGTAATTATCGAGGGGTTCTCGTCGAAAAAAAAGAAGCGGTTGAAAAGGTTTTCCAAAGTTCTGATACCGAAGAGGCGAAGCTCCAATCGACGTATCAATCTCTCGTTGAAGAGTTGTCGAAAAAAGAGGGGATTGTCGATATCGAGCGATCTCAAAATTCGAATCTTTTTCGTGTCGTTGTGAAAGAGGGGGCCGATTTTTCTTCTGAAGTTCAATCGATTTTGTCTTCCAAATTCAGTTCGCTAAAAGAAATCAATGAGCCAAACAAGGTTGTCTTTCAAATCGTCAGCACTTACCTCGATAAAATGCGCTCCGATACCGTGAAGCAGGCGGTTGAAACGATCCGAAACCGAATCGATCGATATGGGGTTTCAGAGCCTTCAATTCGTCAATTGGGATCAAACCGAATTGCCATTGAACTTCCTGGGGTCACAAATCCGGATCGAGCCATCAGTATTGTCAAAAAAGCTGGAAAACTAGAGTTTAAAATAGTCGACGATTCAAAAAATGAGAGTGAGCTTCGTGCCTTGGTGGCTCAAACAAGAAAAGAAAACAGTATCCCTGAAGGATTTACTGAAGAAATTGTAAATAGATTGAATGATCTTCTGAAAGGGAAAATTCCTGCTGAAGATGAAATTGCCTTTGAGCTTGAATATGATCCGATTTCAAAAAAAACCGTGAGAGGAGTTCCTTACCTTCTGAACAGAAAGGCTGAAGTTACGGGAGAAATGCTTCGAAGCACCCAAGTGAGTGTGAACAACAATGAACCGTATGTCACTCTCTCTTTCAATCCGCTCGGTACAAAAATTTTTGGTGAAGTGACCGAGAAAAATATCGGTAAACGATTTGCCATTTTACTCGATGGAACTGTCACCAAAGCCCCTGTCATCAAAAGTGCTATCCCTTCCGGTGAAGCGCAAATCACCTTGGGATATGGATCGTATGATACGCTCATCAAAGAGGCAGAAGATTTGGTGCTGGTTTTAAGAGAAGGGGCTTTGCCTGCCACATTAAAAGAAATTACAAAAACAGTGATTGGTCCTTCTCTCGGAAAATTGGCAATTCGTGAAAGCCTTATTGCCTCCCTAATTGCAGGAGCGGCTCTTTTTATTTTCATGATTGTTTATTATAAAACCGCAGGGTTCATTGCCGATATCGTCTTGGCTCTGAATGTAGTTTTGATTGCCGGATTACTTGCGATGTTCCAGGCAACCCTCACATTGCCGGGAATTGCCGGAATTGTTTTAACCATGGGGATGGCTTTGGATGCCAATATCTTAATCTTTGAAAGAATTCGAGAAGAGTTGAAAAATGGAAAGTCCCCTAAAGTAGCAATTGAAACCGGTTTTTCCAATTCGTTTACAGCGGTAGTAGACACCCATCTCACCACCTTTTTATCGGGGATGGTACTTTATCATTTCGGTACAGGGCCTATCCGTGGTTTTGCGGTTACCCTAATCATCGGAGTAATCACCACTCTTTTTACCGCTTATTGGGTGATGAAGCTGGTTTACAGTTATTTGCTTTTAAAAGTAAAAATCCAGAAAGTAAGCATTTGATTCTTTTATGAAAATTTTTAAAAAAGATATCCCCTTTATCAAATATCAACGATATTTGATTCTTATTTCAATTCTTTTAACTACCGGTGCTCTCATTCTGATTGCGACCCAGGGTCTTCGCTTCGGGATCGATTTTAAGGGGGGGATCAAACTTCAATATAAATTCAACCAAGCAGTGGATGCGACTCAAATCAGTGATACCATTTTAAAAAGTTTGAATGAAAAAGTGGTTGTTCAGCAGTTAGGGAAACCTGAAGAAAACTTTTTTGCCTTGGATATTGAAAAGCCTGACAGTGGAATTGAAGGGGCTTCTCAAAAAATCACCCAAGCGCTTGAAGCGAGCTTCGGACCCAATTCCGCTTCTCTGATGAAAGAGGAGTCTGTCGGCCCAAAAGCGGGAGAAGAATTGCGGAAAAAAGGGCTGCTTGCCCTTCTCATCACCTGGATTTTAATCCTCATTTATATTGGTTACCGCTTTGACTTCTACTTTTCTCCTGGAGCGATTATTGCGCTGATTCATGATTTAATCATTGTTGTTGGAGCCTTTGCGTTGACCGGCAGGGAAATCAACTTGACTGTATTGGCCGCTTTTCTGACTATTTTGGGTTATTCGGTGAACGATACGATTATCATTTATGATCGGGTTCGAGAAAATACCAAAAAATTTAAGACAACTCCTACCCCTCTTCTTGTCAATCAAAGCATTAATGAAACTCTTTCCAGAACGATTGTTACTTCTCTGGGAGTTTTCTTTGTGGTTTTGGTTTTATTTCTCAAGGGAAAAGGGGAGATCCAGGATTTTGCCTTTGCCATGATCATTGGGGTTATCACAGGAACCTATTCCTCCATTTTTATTGCCTCGCCTGTTTATATCTTTTTGAAAAATAATGCTCATCGGTTTCAGGGAAAAAAGAAATAAGAGTTTTCCCTCGCTCTCCTCTTCATCTTAAGAGGAGGAAAACGAAAGTGTATGATCCAACTCACCAAACAATGGAAAATCAAATCTTGCGATGAAGAAACGGCAAAAAAATTAAGCGAAGAGTTGAAGATTCATCCGCTCATCGCAAAAATTCTCGTTTCAAGGAAAATTGAGAATGCGAATGATGCGAAACAGTTTTTAAATCCGACCCTGGAAAATCTTGCCAATCCATTCCTGCTGAAAGATATCCAAAAGGCTCTCGTACGAATCGAAGAGGCAGTTCAAAAAAAAGAAAAAATTGTCATTTATGGGGATTATGATGTTGATGGAACGACCGGCTCATCCTTACTCTATCTATTTTTAAAGGAGTTGGATGCAGAGGTTGATGTTTACATTCCTCATCGAATCAAAGAAGGCTATGGCTTAAACAGCGATTCACTCCGGGAGCTTCACAAAAAAGGGACGAAGCTGGTAATCACCGTCGATAATGGAATCAGCGCGGTAGAGCCCTCCAAGGTCGCTGCCGAATTAAAGCTGGATCTGATCATTATTGATCATCATCAAATTCCCCCGGTTCTTCCCGAGGCATTGGCCATTTTGAATCCGAAGCAGAGTGATTGCGAATATCCCTACAAAGAGCTTGCAGCGGTGGGGGTGGCATTTCAGGTTTTGTTGGCACTTCGAAGTTATCTCCGGGAAAAAGATTTTTTTAAAAATCGCTCAGAACCGAATTTGAAAAAATATCTCGATCTGGTCGCCTTGGGAACGATCGCAGACGTGGTTCCGCTGACAGGGCAAAATCGTGTTTTGGTGAAGTCGGGTCTTCAAATCCTCACTAAAACTGAAAATATTGGAATTCGTGCACTCAAAGAGGTTGCACAAATTTCCGGGGAAGTGACTCCCGGTCAGGTCGGATTTCGGTTGGGTCCCAGAATCAACGCGGCGGGAAGACTTCATTCCGCCCGGCTCGGCTTTGAGTTGCTGACTTCCACCGATGAAGAAAATTCCCATCGGCTCGCAAAGAGTTTGAATGTTGCCAATGAAGAGCGTCAAAAAATTGAAGAAGAAACTCTTCAGCATGCTTTCAAAAGAATCGACGAAGAAGAAATCTATAAAAAGAAAAAATCGATTTTTATTTTTCATCCCGAATGGCACTTGGGGGTAATCGGAATCGTTGCGAGCCGATTGGCTGAACGTTATTATCTTCCAGCCATTGTCGGTGTTCTTGAAGGAGAGAGTATTCGCTGCTCTGCCCGCTCGATCTCCGGTTTGAATATGTATGAATCCTTGAAAGAGTGTGAGACGTATCTGGAGCGGTTTGGAGGACATTCACATGCGGCAGGTTTGACGATTCATTCCAAAAATGCCGGTTCTTTCTGGAATCTGTTTGATGAAAAAGTCAGGGAAAAACTTTCCGAGAATGATTTTATTCCATCCGTTAAAGTAGATGCTGAAATTTCAGAAAATATTGATATCAAATTTATAGAAGAGTTGCAGAAGCTTTCTCCTTTCGGACAGGGAAATCCTGAGCCGGTTTTTTTGTTGAAAAATTGTCAGATTATGGATCAGAGAGTTGTCGGCAATAATCATTTAAAGCTGACCGTCAAAGTAAAAGATTCTCTTTTTGACGCCATCGGTTTTGGAATGGGAAATTTTCAGCCGGAAAACTCCTCTTTTGTTCAACTTGTTTTTACTTGTCAGATCAATGAATGGCAATCTGCTCGCAAGGTACAATTGAAGCTGGTAGATATTCCGAGAGGTTTGGGTTGATTTTTGATACAATAAAAATGGCTCTTTTCAGTGTAAGTGTTTGACAGCGGTTGACGCGTTGTGTTACGCGGTAGGAATCAATTTTTAATTTTCTTAAAGGGGGGTAAAAAATATGGCTTCTAAAAGTCATTCAAAAAGTCGCTTTGACGGTGAATTTGTAAAATCCCGTTTTAATCGACTGAATCATGTCATCGGTCGTCTTGAGACCGAATTCGAAGGGCTCTTTAAAAGGTTGGTAAAGCAGGGAGAAAAATCAAGTAAAGATCTCAAACAGAATCTAGACGATATACTCACTGCATTAAAAAAATCGAATTTTTATCACGCGGCAAAAAAGAAAAGTATCAATGTATAAAAAGAGCTTTCCAGAT
>CAZSRQ010000051.1:0-15156 GCA_964609335.1 uncultured Pseudomonadota bacterium | reverse complement strand
TGAGTGTAGTGCAACGGAGTCGAACCATCACTCGAGTACACTCAATTGATGGTTCGACAGGCTCACCATGTCCCATTTGTATAAAATTTATTGAGGGATCTGAGTAGTTACGAAAACATAATTCTAAATCATCAAAGAGAGAGAAATCTTTTTTCTTCTTTCGAAAATCTTTTCTTCACTTTCTTCTTCAATCAACTCATCTGGTTGAATCTTAAAAAGCGGTTGTCCTTTGATGATTATTTTTCCATCAGAATCTTCCAAAAAGTTTTTCACAATCGTTCCACTAAAAGGAACCGAAATTTTGTTGAACATCTTCATCACTTCAACAATGAAAAGCGGTTGTCCCGCCTCAAAGTGATCTCCCACCTGAATCATCTGGGGAAGATGGGGTGCCTCTCTGGAGTAGAACATTCCTCCCATCGGGGCAACGATCTCGTCTGATTTTGCCTTCGGTAATGGATTCAAGACCTTGATCAGTGGATTGACGCTCTTTGGATCACTCAATTTTTCTGGAATGATCGCATTGAGCTGATCATCCACTCCTAATTCAAAAAAACCGGAGACCTTTCCAATTTTTGGAATTATTTTTAATAATTCATTCGCAAGCTGAAATCCCTCGTGAGATGCGAGGCAATCTTTCCAAAGATCTTCGGCTAATTGTTCTGGAGCAGGATTTTTTCTTTCAGCAAATGATTTTTCCCAGAAAGAATAACTTTCTTTGATTCCGCTTTCGGTTTCCAGGCGGGAATAAAAAGAGAGCGCATTATTCAAAATTTCTGAATCATGATCCCAAATTTTGTGACAAGGATCTTTTCCTGCTCCATCTTCCAAATTTAGATATCGATATAAATCTTCAAGAACCTCGATCGGATTTTTCAGAAAAACAATCTCATCTTTGGATGAACTCCACGATTTCCCGTCATATCTTCCCAGAAAACCGGCCAGTCGGTGGGGAAAAGAGAGAATCATTTTGATCGGCCTGGTCAGGAGCGTATATTTTCGGAGAGCGATTTTTTTCTCTTCGATGGTTTTGGTTTTTTTGACCCGTTCATTCCAAATCAGATCAACATCAACCTCTTTCGCTATTTCTTCGAGAGCTCCCACCGCCGCAAGATAAGACATCATAAAGCGGGTATTCGGCTTGAACAAAACATCTTTACCGAGAATCCAGTTGATTAAGCCATAATGAACCGGAAGATTGGTTTGCAAATCTTGGCCGCGAAGAACGGTCACTTTGAGAATGTGGGCCAGTCTTTCAAGATTTTCACCTCTTGAATTTCCGTAGCTGACGACCAACGCAATATTCGAATCGTACGCTCCCGCCAAACGGTAATGCATAAACAGATCAGTGTCAGGATCGCGGATTCCAATCCCCTGATCATCGCGGATTTCATGCCCGACAGGAGAAGACCAGTTTTGGATCAATCCACCGGCATGCGGCTGCAAACTTTGATTGGTCGCATTGATTCTCACCTCTCCACCCGAAATATTTCTCACCACTCTTTCAGGTTTTGGAAGTCGTTTGGCATGAAGCGACAAAAGAGTCATCGCCTCGATTAAGCTCTCGACATAAAAATAATCTTCCCGATTTTCTGGATTGGTAAATTTCAGTTTATAAACCATTTCGGTCACGCGATGCTCCACCTGAATTCGGGTATTCATCTCCATGAAAAAATGGTTTTCTCCTTCCACAATTGATTCAAAAGTCGAAACACTGTTCAGCCCAACTGCCTTTGCGAATAGCTCAGACTGCTCTTCCATTTCGGAAAGAACTTTTAGATCCGCCTTCAGCACCGATTCGCGGGAAGTTCCTTTTGCTTTTGCAATCTCGGCCAGCAAAAGTTCTTGGGTATTGGAGAGCTCCAAAAGTTTTTGTTCGTGCATTTGAAGTGAACAGTCTCTTCCTCCGAGTGCCAAACTCCACTCTCCATTTCCGATTAGCTGGATTTCATTATGTCGGGTATTCTCGATGTTCAGCTCAATGAGAAAATTTCTATTCGATCCGGGAGTTAAAACTTTGGACTCCGCTAAAATCTCTAAAACCGCCGCTTTTACTTCTTCGGAGGTTTTGACAACTCTCTGCCCCTTTCCTCCCCCTCCACCGATATATTTGTAACGGATTCTGTTTTTAGGAAATTTTTCCCAGATTTTTTTCGATTCAATCACCGCCTCTTCCTGAAGATCGGCAACGGTCACCAACTCTTTGGTTGCAAGATAACCAGCAAGATGCAAGCTTTCTGCATTTTATTGCAGGTTAAGTTTGGTATCATATTTTTAGTGAAGATTATGTTCGGAGGCTATTTTTTTCATAGTTTTCGCATCTTTCGCTTTTCTTAAAATAGCCAAGGCTGAAATATTATCGACCCCTGGAGTAACGGAAACATTCAATTTCCTCGCAATTTTTTTGGCCTCATCTTTCGCACCGGCTTGTCGTGCAACTTGGGAGGAAGGTCCCATAAATAGAATGCCGGATTTTTCAATCGCCTCGATAAATTCAGCATCCTCCGCCATAAAGCCATATCCTGAGAAAATATGAGTGTAATGATTGGATAAGGCGATTTGGATAATTTCGTGGATTCTTCTCGTTTTTTCTTCCTGACCCGCTCCCATATAATCAGGCACCCGATGGATATTCTGCTTGAAGCGAAATCCTCTCAGTTCGGGAGCAAAGGTCATTGGATAAACCACACTATCTTTTTCAGAGAGCAGAATGCCGTATTCCCGGATACCGATCTGATCAAAAACATCCATCGCCTCTTTTCGGACAGGGCCGCGACAGACAATCAGACATTTGATCGAACTGAGATCAAACGAGCGAACCCAGGGTGAGTTAGATTCAGAAAACTGCATAGGTTTATCATCTCTTGAAATCATTATTCAAACTCCCTTTGTACACCGCTCATGGGAGAGGGTTTATATTTTGACATGAGATAAACGAGAGTATTCCCCAGTATTTTTCTTGAGGTTCCCGGCATCACCACACTGGAAACGGAACCCAAAGAGAGAGCCTCTTTCGGATTCATGAGAGTTTCTTCATACTTTTTGGAAAGCTCGGAAAGACCGAGATCGCGGATCTTTTTTGCCTCCGCTTCCGGTATCCCTTTTTTCAGACTTTCCCGATAATCATGATTTAGTTTCTGGATTTCATCTTTGTAGACATAATCTTTTCCTGCCGGCCCCATCACTGCAATTCGCGCGGTGGGAAGCGTATAAACGACATCGGCACCGGTAAAATAGGAATTGAAAGTGGCGTAAGCGCCTCCAAATGCATTGCGGATAATCAGTGTCAGTCGGGGAGTTCTAATATCAATAATCGAGTCGAGCAATTTTCTTCCTTCTTCAACAATTCCGTTCTGTTCCTGCTCTTTTCCCGGTAAAAATCCGGTGGTGTCTTCCAAAAAAATCATCGGAATATTGTAAAGATTGCAAAACCGGACAAAACGGGCCCCTTTTCTCGCGGCTCCGATATCAATCTGCCCTGAACTGACCGCGGAATTATTCGCAACAAAACCGACGACATGTCCACCGATTCTTCCAAAAGCGGTGATCAGATTTCTCGCTCGTGCCGGTTGCAATTCAAAATAAACTCCATTGTCAGTAATCTGCTGAAGGAAAAGGGTGATATCAAACGGGGTATTCATTCCGGTCGGCGAATTAAAAGTTTTTCGAAAAAGAATTTCTTCTTCAAAGGTGAACCGATCGAGTGGATCGGAGGTCGGATTAAACGGGGCACAAGTAGAGTTATGATCCGGTAAATAAGATAAAAGTCTAAGCGCAGTTTTCAGCGAACCATATTCATCGGGGGTCACAAGATCAACCACGCCGCTCTGGCTATGAACCTTCGGTCCTCCCAGATCATCGGCGGAGATATCCTCTCCCAAAACCGATTTGACAACGCCAGGTCCGGTCAATCCGAAAAATGTGTTTTCGCACTGGATCATGAACGAACCTTGGCGGGGAAGATAAGAGCCGCCGCCGGCATTAAATCCAAACATCAGCATAATACTTGGAACCACGCCGCTGATTTTTCGAAGAGCTGTAAATGCTTCACTATATCCATCCAGCCCGCCAACCCCTGCTGGAACGTAGGCGCCGGCAGAGTCGTTCATCCCGATGAGCGGAATTTTATGCTCTCCGGCCATATAGATGATTCTGGCGAGTTTGCTTCCGTTGGTGGCATCCATCGAGCCGGCTCGCAGCGTAAAATCGTGGCCATAGACGGCGACATCCCGATTTCCGATTTTCAAGATACCGGTCACAATCGAGGCACCATCGAGACTACTTCCCCAGTTTTGAAAATAGATATTCGGTTCGTTTTCGGTGAGGACTTTGATTCGTTCCCAAACCGTCATTCTCTCTTTAGAATGCTGGATCTGGATTCGATCAACGCCTCCTCCCTGTTTCGGTTTTTTAAGAAGTTCTTCTCCCATCTGGAGAGAAGCCTCATAAATGCCGGCCGGTTTTTGGGGTTTGATTTCTTCAACAAAGGGATTTTTAAGAGATAAATTTTTCATAGGAAGTGACTGTCTTCTATGTCATAACTACTCCGCTTTTGCAAAGAGACAAATATCGAATAATCCTTTAAAAATATCTTCGAAAATAGAAGAGAATAAAAAAGGCCGATGCGATGACAAAAAAAATAGGAATCATAGGAGGTGGACAACTCGCATTTTTTCTCGCCGAAGCGGCCCAAAAACTCGGACTTTCTCCGATTGTGCTGGCAGAAAGCCCGGACGTGCCGGCAAAAAGATCCGCAACTTATCTGTTTCAGGGCTCTTTTCAAGATCCGAAAATTTTTCGATCTTTTTTTTCCGAGGTCAAAACCGTTATTTTTGAAAATGAATGGATTAACACTTCTCTTTTGGAACAAGAATCGCGTGGAGAAGTTTCTTTTTTTCCTTCCTTGAATGTCATGCACCGTTTGCAAGACAAACTTTCCCAAAAAGAAGAGCTGGTTCGTTTGGGAATTCCGACAGCCCCTTTTATTGTTATCGATCCAATCACCGATCTTCAAAACAAAATCGATGAAGTTTGCAAAAAATTTGGGAATGCATACGTTCTCAAATGGAGCCGGAACGGTTATGACGGAAAAGGGATTCTCATCGTTGATTCGGACAAAAAATCTTTGTCGGAAATCTCCGATTTTTGTCACAAAGCATTCAAAAATGAATCGGTCGTTTATGCCGAACCGAGGATTTCGTTTGATCAAGAGCTCGCCCTGGTTGCCGTCCGATCAATTCATGGGGAATTTATTCATTATCCGCTCGTCGTTTCGGTTCAAAAAGAGGGAACTTGCCAATCAGTTTTTGGAATGGCAGAAAATTTTGGTATTCCGATCGAACTACAGAACGAAGCGGTCTCCTATGCCAAAAAACTGGCAGACGCATTGAATTTGGTCGGCACATTTGCCATTGAATTTTTCATGACCTCTGAAAAAAAACTGCTGGTGAATGAAATTGCCCCACGAGTCCACAATTCGGGGCATTACACGCTCGAAGCGTCTGATTGCAGTCAATTTACCAATCATCTCAAAAGCATTCTCGGAATGAAACCTTCTTTTCCCAAAACAAAACCTTATTTCGCCATGCTAAATCTTCTCGGTCCTGATAAAATCAGTCTTGATCAGCTGGAGAATTATCAACCGAAAAAAGCCCAGAATATTTTTGTTCACTGGTATGGTAAAAAATCGCTCCGCCCTAAAAGAAAGATGGGGCATATCACCGCTTTTACCGAGAATGAAAATGAAAGCAAAAAAATGATCGAAGATCTTCAACGTTTCGAAGCAGAATGGGTCAACGAGATGAAACAGAGGGCAAGCTCCGGCTCTAAAATCTAGCGGCCAATCCTCTCGATCGGGAGGGATAAAATAAGGAGAATTTCATGAACAAATCAAAACCACAAGTGGTCATCGCGATGGGAAGCAAAACCGATCTTCCAGTCATGCAAGAGGCAGGTGAAGCCTTAAAACGATTTGGAATTTCCTATCGTCTCCAGATTTTATCGGCGCATCGCACCCCTCATGAGGTGGCGCAATTTGCCGAATCGGCGCGAAAAGAAGAGGTAAGAGTGATTATTGCCGGGGCTGGAGGAGCGGCCCATCTTCCCGGAATGATCGCTGCTTATACCGAGCTTCCGGTGATCGGGGTTCCGGTTGCCATCGGCGTTTTGCAGGGAGAAGATGCGTTGCTCTCGATTGTACAGATGCCAAAAGGGGTTCCCGTTGCCACCGTCGCGATTGGAAACGCCTGGAACGGAGGGGTTTTAGCTGCTCAAATCATCGGTTCACATCCATCTGAAGAATCGCAAGAAATTCTCGACAAAGTTTTGAAATATAAAAAAGAGATGCGAGAAGAGGTGATAAAAAATTCGATCATTTAAAAGTGGATTCGCAAAATTCAGCAGGACGAACAGTTAAAACAGAACAGGGACTGTGTCTAACCGTCTGTTCCGCTACACTTCCCATCAGAAAATGCTTGAGTCCTGTCTGGCCATGTGTCGCAAGAACTACGAGATCAATCGAGTGAGCATGCACCTCCCTTTCAATTTCAAGAGAGGGGTTTCCCATCTTAATTTCCAGGTGATGATCCCTATTAATTTCTTTGGTCCAATCGGCTAATTTAATTCTGGCTTCCTCTTTGAGAGCTTCTTCAATGGAAGAATTGATAGGAACAAAGAGATCTTTAAAAGAATAAAGATCCTGAAGAACAATCACATGAAAAAAATAGGGCTTGGCGTTAAAAATTTTGGCCCATTGCAGTCCCAGTTCGAGCCCTTCCTTGCTATATTCGGAAAAATCAATGGGAATGAGAATTCTTGTCGGGGCCATTTCTGTTTTTCCCCGATGAACCAAGACTGGAACTTTAGCTCGCTGAACTACTCTTTCTGTCACACTCCCCAACCAAAGGCGTTTGAGTCCGGTGTGACCATGACTTCCCATCACAACCAGATCTGCTTTTTCCTTTTCGGTCATGAGAAGGATCTCTACCGCTGGTTTTCCAACAACCACCTTCGTTTCAACAGAAATTTTGGATTCTGGCTCTGCATTGACAAGAGAGCGAAGCTCGGCCTGAATTTTGTTTTCCAACTTAGATCGTAAATCGCCGGATGGAAAAGTCAGCTTTAAGATTTCTTCATTCGGTGTTTTTTCCAGGACGTAGAGAACGAGAAGATTTGCCTGAAGTTTACGACTTAAAAGAATTCCCTGCTTTAAAGCCGCCTGGCTTGTCTCTGAAAAATCATAGGGGATTAAAATGTTTTTGATGTTTTTCATTTTTACTTATATTCGTACCGGTATCTTATATCTCACTATTCACAGAACTCAAATCAATTGTTCTACACTAAATTGAGAATCTCAGAATTCATGGTTTGAATTCCGTTGCCGGTAGAGGATTCTTTGAAAGCTGATATTTTTGAACGGCGGCGTTATGCTCTGCCAATGTTTTTGAAAACTGATGGGTTCCATCTTTTCTTCCCACAAAAAACAGATATTCTGTTTTAGCGGGATAGAGTGCCGCTTCAAGACTTTTGACGCCGGGATTTGCAATCGGTGTGGGAGGAAGCCCCTTCCGCAGATAGCTGTTGTACGGCCCATCCCGAAGAAGATCCTCTTTTCTGATATTTCCATCGAAGTTTGGAATTCCATAAATAATAGTCGGATCGGTGGCGAGTGGAATCCCTTTCTTGAGGCGATTGTGGAATACGCTGGAAACCAGTGCCCGCTCTTCATTTCTCGCCGTCTCTTTTTCAATAATCGAGGCAAGTGTGACGGTTTGATCGACTGTCATTCCAAGTTCTTTGGCTCTTCGGATTAATTTATCCGGAAAATTTTTTTTGAAGTTTTTTACCATCAATTTGAGGATCTGATCTTCATTGATATCTTTGGTATATTCATAGGTATCTGGATATAGATAACCTTCCAGATTGGTCGCCCCTTCAATTCCCATTTTGAGAGTCGTTTCATAAGACAAACATTTTTGAATAAAAGCGTTCGGATCTGAAACAATCTTTTTTTCATATAAGACTTTTGCGATGTCGCGAACCGAATATCCCTCGGGAATCGTAAAGCTATAGTGGATATTTTCTCCTTTCACCAGTTTGTCGACCAGCTCTTTGGGGGTAATATTCGGATCAAATTTATATTCACCCGCCTGAAGCACGGAAGAAAACTTGCGGAAATGAAGGTAAACTCTCATCTGGAAGGCGCTTGAAACAAGCCCAATCTCTTTCAAACTCTGGGCGATTTGATGAACTTTTTCCCCTTTTTTGATATCCACCACTCCCCCTTTTCCATAGGGGCGATTTGGAAAAGTGCGAACCTCATAATAAAAAGCTCCCAATAAAATAATTAGCAACAGAAAGAATAAAAATTTTTTCATTTGGTTCTCCTTGCGAGATAATCCTCCAAAATAAGACAGGCAGCGATCGCATCAATCGCCTCTTTGTTTTTCTTCGCCTTTTTTCCTGAAAGCTTTCCCCGCGCTTCCCAGCTGGTCAGTCTTTCATCTGAAAATTCAATGGAAATATCTACATTTTTCTCTTTTAAAAAAATTTCCAGACTTTTGACAAAACTTTTTATTTTTTTGGATTGGGCACTCTCCGTTCCATCCATATTATAAGGAAAACCGACCACCAACTTCTCAAGTGAATATTCTTGGATCATTTCTAAGACTATTTGAAGATCTTGCTCCAAATTTTTTCTGAAAATTGTTTGAAGAGGAAAAACCGCACTGTTTTCTGACGAAATCGCTACTCCGATTCTTTTCTCTCCCATATCCAAGGCGACTATTTTCATTTCAAAACCTTAATGGATCTCTTGCGTAAATCATCCAAAGTGCCCCTTCGACAAGCTCAGGGTGTCCCAATTGGGTATAAGTGGGACATGGTGAGCGTAGTCGAACCATCAATGTGCATTTACGCAAGAGATCCAATGTTTGTTTCATTGAATTTCAACCGATCCTATGAATCATATTCAATCGAAAGGATGCTGGCGAGAATTTTTTGATTTGGTTAGAATCGGCTTTCATGGGCAAAACAAGAATCCATTTGATCATTTCTGGAACTGTCCAGGGAGTTTCCTTTCGAAGTTCTACTCTGAAAGAGGCGATTCGCCTCGATTTGACCGGTTGGGTAAAAAATTGTGCGGATGGTTCTGTCGAAACATCGGCAGAAGGAGAACAAGATCAGGTTGAGGAGTTTATTCTTTGGTGTCGCCACGGACCTTCTCTGGCAAAAGTAGAATCGGTAAAAATAAGAAAAGAAAAATTTATTGGGGAATTCAAAAACTTTTCTGTTAAACATTAAGGGCACCTCTAAAAACTCATGATTCTCAATGATCCTTCGACAGGCTCAGGATGTCCCACCCAGGAAATCAATAAGCTATAGGGACATGGTGAGCGTAGTCGAACCATACATTTGAGTTTTTAGAGGTGCCCTTAAACAGTAAACTAAAACAAAAAAGGGGATGAAAATCATCCCCCTGAATCATTCAAAAACATTTTCGCCTGAGTTTAAATAAACTTCATCGCCTGAATGAATTTCTGGAAAGGTCTTGAGTAGATTTCAAACTGCTCACCTGGAAAGCTTGCGGTGATATTCACTGCAACACTGTCTCTAAGCAACGTAATCTGGATCTGCTGAACTTTCTGGCCAGGCTTCACATTCTGCAAGGCTTGAGCCTCTTCAGGCCCCAACATCTGTTTCATGGCGGCCAGATCCCATTGGCAAATCATCTGCATCGCCGGAACGCCACCCACATTAATCTGCTTTTCATCAACGACTTTAAAGCTTTGAATGCCACGGGCTTTGACTGCTTCTTTGATTTTATTGAAATAAGTCGCCAAATCAACCGGCTGGGTGAGTCGCTCTTTTGTGAGAATAACATTCGGCCGAACGTTTTTATCGGTGGAGGGGATGGTTAAGGTGATCATCCCTTGATCTTGCCAATTGGTTGGAAGTTCAACCTCCATGTCTCCTAAAACAAGTTTCGCCATAAATAAGCTCCTTTTTTTGATCGTTGATCGATTTCGCCTCTGACTAGCTGACCTAACATTTATGAAATTTTCTGCAAACTTTTTTTCAGTGAAATCAGATATCCAGATTTCTCACATTCAACGCATTCTTCTCGATAAACTCTCTTCTCGGTTCCACCTGATCTCCCATTAAAACGGTAAAAATTTCATCCGCTTCGACTGCATCATCGACCTTCACCTGAAGAAGAGTTCGGGTGGCAGGATTCATCGTCGTTTCCCAAAGTTGCGAAGGATTCATCTCTCCCAATCCTTTGTAGCGTTGGATATATTGCCCCTCTTTTCCGTGCGAAAGAATAGCATCTTTTACCTCCTCAAGACTTTTTAAAATCATCTCTTTTTCTTTTTGATAAACGACATAAGGACCTTCTCCCAAATCTTTAAAGGATTTGAAGAGATTTTTCAGTTCAATAAAATCGGGAGAATTCATCAAATCGACATTAATCACCGTTTTATAGGAAGAACCGTTGTGAAGCGTTTTATAAACCAGTTTTTGGGCTGAATGTTCTTCATCCGGTTCGACTTCCAGTTGTAAATCTTTCATTTCAGGATGGCCAGAGACAATCTGCTTTGAAAGTTTATCGGTTTCAAGATCAAACTGTTTCGGGTTTTTAAGAATTTCTTCATTCATTTCACTCTTCTCAACCAAAGAGGAAATTACCCTCGGATCCCCTTTCCGCTTCATATGACTCAGAATTTTGGAATAACGGATCAGGGTTTTGACCAGAACTTCGAGCGTTTTTCCGCTAATTTCTTTTCCCTTCACCTTGAGTCGCAAATCTTCAACCCCCAGTTCAATGAGATAATTTTCAAGCGTTGTATCATCTTTGATATACTTTTCGCTTTTCCCTTTTTTCACTTTATACAGCGGCGGCTGCGCGATGTAGAGATAACCTTTTTCGATGATCTGCGGCATTTGGCGATAAAAAAAGGTCAAAAGCAGGGTTCGGATATGGGCACCATCGACATCCGCATCGGTCATGATGACGATATGATGGTAGCGAAGTTTTTCGATATTATAATCCTGCTCACCAATCCCGGTTCCGAGTGCTGTGATCATTGTGCGGATTTCATCGGAGGTCAGCATCTTGTCAAAGCGGGCTTTTTCAACGTTCAAAATTTTTCCCTTGAGCGGGAGAATCGCCTGGTTTCTTCGATCTCTCCCCTGTTTTGCCGAACCTCCGGCCGAATCTCCTTCTACCAAATATAACTCGGACGCTTTAGGATCTTTTTCCTGACAATCAGCCAATTTTCCCGGAAGTGATCCCACCTCTAAAGCAGATTTTCGGCGAACCAGATTTCTGGCATTTCGGGCGGCAATTCGCGCTCTCGCCGCATCAACCATTTTCGCCGCAATTTTTTTGGAAACCGAGGGTTGTTCTTCCAGAACATTCGACAACTGTTCGCTGACAAGCGATTTTACCAATCCTTCAATATCACTGTTCCCCAATTTTCCCTTCGTTTGACCTTCAAATTGGGGATCGGGAAGTTTTACCGAAATGACAACGGTCAACCCTTCGCGAATATCTTCCCCCTCCAACCCTTCTTCTTTCAGATCTTTGAGAAGATTGTTTTTCGCAAGATAGGTGTTGAAAGTTCGGGTGAGTGCCGATTTGAAACCACTGACATGCGTTCCCCCCTCATGCGTATTGATATTGTTGGCGAACGAAAAAATCTGCTCGGCATAACCGTCATTCCATTGCATCGCGATCTCAACAATAATCTGATCTTTCTCTGCCTTGAAATAAACCGGCTTTGGATGGATTGGAGTTTTTCGCTGATTCAGATGTTCGACAAAGCTGACAATTCCCCCTTCGTATTGAAAGAGGTGTTTCTTGTCGCTTCTTTCGTCGACAATCTGAATCTTGATCCCCTTGTTCAGGAAAGACAACTCCCGCAATCGATTGCTGAGAATATCAAAATTGTATTCGAGTTTTTCAAAAATTTGGGGATCAGGCTTGAACCAGATTTTGGTTCCGCGCTTGTCACTTTTTCCTGTCGTTTCTAACGGCTTGTAAGGAACGCCCCGCTTGTATCGCTGATGATAAACTTTTCCATCCCGCTTGATTTCAAGATCGAGCTCTTCGGAAAGCGCATTCACGCAGGAAACCCCGACTCCATGCAATCCGCCCGAAACTTTATAGGCACTGTGCTCAAACTTTCCACCGGCATGAAGCTTGGTGAGAACCACTTCTGCGGCGGAAACTTTTTCTGTCGGATGAATATCAACAGGAATTCCACGACCATTGTCTTCGACGGTAATGGAGTTATCAATGTGGATGGTGACTTCAATGGCATCACAATAACCGGCGAGTGCTTCGTCAATCGAATTGTCGACCACTTCGTAAACCAGATGATGAAGCCCCGGGCTTCCGGTCGAACCGATATACATCGCAGGGCGTTTGCGGACGGCATCCAGCCCTTCGAGAATTTTGATCGAACTGGCATCGTATTTTTGCTCATTTAAATTTTCTTTGTTGGCTGCTTTGTTCAAGAGATTCCTCCGTTATTCTCCCCATCAGAGTTCTGTTGAAATCAAACGATTGAGGAGATCTGTACAGGTTCAAAACCTCGAACCTCTACAGGTAAACTTTCAAATTATCAGGACTTTTTAACATAATTTCGGATCAGATCAAGGGAATTCAAAAATTTATTTTCCTCTCCAACCTGCGTTTTTATTCGATTTGCTAATTGGCGGCTATTTTTCCCTGGATTAATCGGAAGTTTTTTCCATGGAACTGATTGAGACTGTTCTGGGGAGGAGTGATCGAGGTTAAAAATACCTGGGTCTGGTTTTTTTCCAACGCTTTCAAAACTTTCAGGCTTCTCACTTCATCCAATTCACTGAGCAGATCGTCAAAAAGGGCAATCGGATAAAGATCAAACCTTCTCATCAGTTCGGTTTCTGCCAGTTTTAGCGACGCCACCACAAGACGATGTTGTCCTTGGGATCCCTCCTCCTTGAGGTTTTTACCATGGAGAAGATGGCTCCAGTCATCCCGATGAGGACCGACGAGGATTTGGAGTCGATCGATCTCGTCTTGCGATCTTTTTTCCATCTCTTCTTTCAGAAGATTGTGGATTTCAAGAACAGATAAACCGGGTCGGATGGAATTCAGATAAGGTTGATAATAAAACTCCGTCTTCCAGCTCAATTCGGCGATTTCCTGAAAAATAGAATTCAAATGGATGGAAAGTTCCCGACTCAACTCAAATCGCTGAAAAATGATTCTCGATCCGATTTCAGCCAGTTTTTCATTCCAGATTTCCAATTCATTCGGAGCCGGATTTTTTCCGAACTTTTTCGATTCTTCCATTAATCTCAGTTTTTGCTTCAGAACCTTGCCGTAATTCTGGATATCGAGAGAAAAGGATTCGGATAAAATCGAGAATAAATGATCAAAATATTCTCTTCTGGAGCCAGCGGAAGAACGAAAAAGCCGGGTCGAATCGGGAGTAAACAAAATGATTGGAAACAGTTTTCTTAAACGTCGATAAGGTTTTGGTGTTTTTTCGTTTAGGAGAATTTTTTTTTCGGCGGGAAAAATTTCGGTTTTCAGATCATAAAAAAGATCGAGCAATTCAAACTTTGCCGAAATCTGCGCCTTTTCCTCCCTATGCAAAATCAGCGATCGGAGTTCAGTCACCCGAAAGGAACGAAGTTCTGAAAGAAAATAAACCGCTTCCAAGATCGATGTTTTCCCCTGGGCGTTCTCTCCAAAAAAGAAATTGAACTCAGGGTGAGGAAAAAACTCCTGCTCCTGAATATTTCTAAAATTCCTGATTTTCAGAAAACGGAGAATATTTCCCCCGATTTCAGAATCGTTCATTTGAGAAATATTTTGTGCAATATTTGAATCGTTCACTGTTTTTTCGCGATCTGGATCGAGAAGAGAAGGTTTTCAGGTCTGTAAAAAAAGATGAAAGGATCAATCCGCTGGAAATTTCTTCAATCAAATCCTCATTGGCATAATGACACTTAAAAAACCGCGATCAAATTCTGAACGGATGACGGATGGACCCGACTCCCCATTGATTTCAATAATCACTTTTTCATCCTTCAAAACTGCCAATACATCGAGAAAATAGCGGGCATTAAAACCGATATTCAGTCTTTCGCCTTTATAATCGGCTGATAATTCTTCTCTCGCTTCTCCGAGATCGGGATTCGAAGCGGAAAGTTCAAGAGTTCCATTACTTAAACTGAATTTGATTCCGCGGGTTTTATCGCTGACCAAAACAGAAACTCTTCGAAGTGCTCCTATGAGAGAATCTTTATCCACAATCAGATATTTATCCTGTTTTTTGGGAATGACCGCCTGATAATCGGGAAAATCTCCATCGACCAATCTGGAAACCAGAGTCACTCCTCTTCTTTTTGCGATCAGGTTTCGTCCATCGATGACCAAATTAACCAGATCATCGTTATCCTGTTCGATAGAATCAGAACTCCCGACCAGACGTTTCAGTTCATAAACCCCTTTTTTCGGAACAATGACCCCTTTTTCCAAATCGACTTTCTGACCCAGCTCTCTTTCAACATAGGAAAGTCGATGTCCATCGGTTGCGACCATTCGAAGACCATTTTCATTCACTTTTTCGAGATAAACTCCGTGAAGATTATAACGACTTTCATCACTTGAAATGGCAAAGGAGGTTTTATCCAGCATCTCTTTCAATCCATTGGCCGGCAAAGAATAGGAATTTTTTTCATCAATGACAGGTAAGTTGGGAAATTCTTCGGGGGGAAGTCCTGCAATTTTAAACTGTGATTTCTCAGAACTAATCTCCAGCCGGTTTTGATCTTTTTTCTTGATGTGAATTTCTTCGGATGGAAATTCTTTGATCAAATCGTAGAGACTTTTTGCCAAAACACAAAATTTTCCTTCCTGAAGAACATTCGCATCGGCTTGCGTGATTACTCCGACTTCCAGATCAGTTGCTGTCACATGAACTTTTCCGTTTTTCGCTTCAAGAAGTGCATTGGATAAAACCGGCATCGTTGTTTTTCTTTCAACCACCGATTGGGTCCAACTGATGGCATCGAGAAATTGTTTTCGGTTTGTCTTGAATTCCATGCATTCCCTCCTTTTTAAAAGAGTCTTTCTTAATAAGAATATATTTATTTAAT
>CAZSRQ010000050.1:0-15585 GCA_964609335.1 uncultured Pseudomonadota bacterium | reverse complement strand
AACTCTCTTTAAAATCGTTGATCTATTGCCATGCGATCTTAAACTTAAAAAAAAATTACAAAAAATCGCGTAACGTGAGTTATTCAAACACCACTGTCTTATTCCCATACGTCAAAATTCGATGTTCGAGATGCATTCGAACCGCATAGGCTAGTGCCACCTTCTCCTGATCCCGTCCTTTGCGAATCAGATCTTCAATTCGATCACGATGAGACACTCGTGAGACACACTGCTCAATAATCGGCCCTTCATCAATTTCATTGGTCACATAATGACTGGTCGCCCCAATAATTTTTACTCCTCGCGCATACGCCCGATGGTAGGGCTTTGCACCAATGAAGGCTGGAAGAAACGAATGATGAATATTGATAATCTGATTCGAATAACGGTTCACAAAATCGGCACTCAAAACCTGCATATAACGGGCTAAAACAATCAGGTCAATTTGATGTTTTTGAAGCAGCCGAATCTGCTTTTTTTCATCTTCGAGTTTATGGTCGGGGCGAATCGGAATCTGATGAAATGGAATTCTGAAATGCTCGGCCACCTTTTTGAGATCGGCATGATTGCTGACAATCAGCGGAATCTCTGCCTCAATCTCTTTCGCCCGATATCGAACCAGCAAATCATAAAGACAATGCTCATACTTCGAGACAAAAATCGCCAAACGACCCGGAATATCGTTGAAAAAAAGTTTCCACTCCATCTGAATTTTTTTGGCGACTGTTTCTATTTTTTTCTGCAGCTCTTTTCGGGTTAACTTAAAGTTTTCAAGTTCCCACTCGATCCGCATGAAAAAAATATTGGTTTCGAGATCGGTATGCTGATCGGAATCGACGATATTTCCCCGATGTTGAAAAACAAAATTTGAAATTGTGGATACAATGCCAGATCTATCCTGACAAACAATCAGAAGAATCGCTCTTTTCGATTTTTGGGATGGAGTCGGTTTCATTCAACAAAAATTAATGGCAGATATCGACCACAATCTCGACTCTTCTGTTTTTTTGACGCCCTTCGGGATGATCGGTTCCATCGGAATTGGTATTGGGGGCAATCGGTTTTTTCTTACCATATCCCTTGATGGTGGTTGAAGCAGGAACAAACTGATGAGACACCAGCCAGCTTTTGACACTCGTCGCCCGTCTTTCACTTAACTTCTGGTTGTACGCATCGGAACCAATGGCATCGGTATGCCCTTCAACAACAATTGGATGAGAACCCGCCTTTTGAAGCATCGGGCCAAGGGCTGCCAGTGTTTCTTCTGCGATTTTTGAAAGATTGTATTTGTTGAATTCGAAGAGGACATCGGCACCGACAGAATATCTTTCCTCGCATTGCGTTTTTTGGACTTTGATCGCCTCAACTCCGCGAGGCTGTTGGATTTCCCCAGGAGTCTGTATCTCTCCCGGTTTCTGGATTTCTCCAGGGGTCTGGATTTTTCCGGGAGTTTGCCATTCGCTGGCCGGTTTCACTTTTGGCCATTGATCCACAGGGCGTGGTTGCTGAATTTCACCTTGCCCCATCAATGTTGTCACTGGAAAACAGATGAATAAGAAAACTGAGACCCAAAAAATATGGACAAACTTTGACATAAACAGATCTCCTCTTTTGATTTTGTTTTATTTTCTTACCTGGATAAAAAATCAGATTTCCCCCTCTTTTCTGAAATCTTTCTGTTCATTTCCATCATAGGAATAAACCCTGGGAACCCCATCAATCTTGGTTTCTACGAGAACAGGTCTTCCCCAAAGTGCATTCAGGCTTTTGAGCACCTCTTGCAGCCAATCAATTTTCAAATCGCTCCCCTCATGCTGATGAAGAATATAAAGCTCTCCACGGTTTTTATGATTTCCTTCAACCACTGAAAGAAAAGGCTGGCCTGCATTGGTGAGTGAAAAGAGAAGTTTGTCTTTTACCTTCTTGAACTCTTTACTCGCAATTTCGTAATGGTTGTTATTCTTATTAAATTGAAACGTGAACATTTTCTGGTCAAAGCAAAACTCTTCGGTCAAAAAAGTGTCGATGAAAGTCAGATCGTTATAAAGTTTTCTCACCTCGAAAATCTTTTTTCTTCCAAAACCTAAATTTTTATTCCATTTTTTCTTTTCGACCATCTCTTCGCAATCGTCATATTCTTTTCCAAATTTTCCCTTGTTCCATCGATCTTCAATATCTCGGTAAAGCTCCACTCCCAACTTATACGGATTCAATCTTCCCGGATGAGTCGCCAAAGTTCCGGCGTTATGATCGGCATAGTCGATCACCTCTTCGGGGGTGAGCGCTTTTTGGGTCATGATCGTTGAATGCCAATAGGAAGCCCATCCTTCATTCATGATTTTCGTCTGTCGTTGGGGAAGAAAATAATACGCCTCTTCCCGAATCATCGAGAGAATATCCCGTTTCCAATTCTCCAAAGAACCATACTCCAAAATAAAAAGAAGAATATCTCTTTCAGGGCTGGTGGGAAATTTGACCACCTGTTCTGCATGCAGTTTTTTGTTTTCTGATTCCAAAAATTCGGCAGGATTGATGAACTTGTCCATGTAATCTTTGCTTTTCAGCTTGTTCACTTTTTTGTCTTCTCTTTTTTCCCCTTCCTGAACGATTTCTTCTTCAGCACGACGTTTGATAAAGGTTCCATGATAATCAATCAGATTGTCAACGGAGAGACAAACATCCAAAAACTGTTCGACCGCTTCGAGCCCATGTTGATCAATATATCGTTTCACTTTGGTTTTGTGATTGGCCATCACATCCATCATCTTCCGATTCGTGTGGGCAAAGTAGACATTGTTTTTGAAAAAATCGCAGTGGCCGTAAACATGCGCCATCACAAGCTTCTGGTCGACGAGATTATTGCTGTGCAATAAATAGGCATAACAGGGATCGTTGTTGATCACCATTTCGTAAATTTTGGAAAGGCCGTAAGAATAAGATTTGGCGAGTTGTTCATATTCCATTCCGAAACTCCAATGAGGATATCGGTTTGGAAAACCACCATAAGCGGCAACCATATTGATCTGATTCCAATCAAGAATTTCAAAAATCACCGGAAAATAATCGAGCCCAAACTCACGGGCATACCCCTCGATTTTTTCGCGCCATTCAACAAGTTCTATCGGTAAGGCAGTGGACTGGTGCATAGGGATAATAAATCAGCTATTTTCCTTTCCCGAGAAAGTCTTTGATTGAATCAAAAATTTTGTCTTTCCCCTCAATCTTCGAGAGAATGAGCTGTTCATTTTCGTTATGAAACTTTTCTTTCAGGTCGTTGAGAAACTGGCCACTTCCATATTGCGATTCGACTTGGCCATAACAAAAAACATTTACTTTTGGAAAAATTTCCTTCTCAAGCAAATTCAAACATTCAATCGTATCGCTTCCGGACCAGTTGTCTCCATCGGAAAAATGGAACGGATAAATATTCCACTCACCCGGATCATACTCTTCTTCAATCATCTTGTGACAAAGCTTGTAGGCAGAGCTGATGATCGTTCCGCCCGATTCTCGGGTATGATAGAAGGTTTCCTGATCGACCTCTTTTGCAACGGCGTCGTGGACGATATATCTCGTTTCCAACCCTTCATATTGGGAACGGAGCCAGGTGTCGATCCAGAACGATTCGATCCGGACAATCTCTTTCTGCTCCTGCCCCATCGAACCGGAGACATCCATCATGTATATGATTACCGCTTTCCTTTGCGGCTTGATCTCTTCTTTCCACGAACGATAACGACGATCTTCGCGAATCGGAACGATGATCGGATTTTTTGCATTATACGCTCCGGTCAGGATATGGCGTTTCAAAGCCTGTTTGTAGGTTCTTTTAAAATGTCGCAGTGATTCAGGTCCGGAAGATCGGATGGAAGAATATTTGGTTTTGTTTGCGGCAATATTGGATTGCCCTTTCGGCTGGATTTTCGGAAGTTCCAGCTCTTCTCCCATGATCTCCGAGAGCTCTTCCATGGTCAGCTCTGCTTCAATCAGATGATCGCCGGGAGCATCTCCCGCCTTTTTATTTCCCTCTTCGGTTTCCCCGCTGCCGATCGCGTCCCCCTCTTTTCCATCTCCCTGACCGACCCCCGATTGGGGAGGACCAAACGTGATATGCGGGATTTCAATTTGGGGAATCGGGATCGAAATCAGATCTTTCCCTTTTTTGCCGATCATCTCCCCTTTGGTAATAAATTTCCGGAGCTCTTTTCGAATCTTTCCACGGACAATTTGTCTGAAACGATTGTAGTCCTGCTCGATTTTCATCCACTTTTCTCCTAACCCCCAACTCCCAACCCCTAACCATTTATCCTCTATCCTTGATATCTCCGCGGGCAAAAATACTTGCAACGAAATGGAGAACATCGGTCGCGCAAACATCACAATAGTTGTAATTTTTGATGAGACGACTTTTCACCACATCAATTTTTTCTTGGGTATCTTTGTCGACCACGCTGGTAACCAGTGAAGTGAGCTTGATCGAATCTTTCTGATCTTCAAAGAGTTTCAGTTCCAACGCTTTCTGCAATCTTTCGTTGGTTCGGTAGTCGAATTTTTTTCCTTCGACCGCGAGAGCGCCAATGTAATTCATGATTTCCCGGCGGAAATCATCTTTTCTCGATTCGGGGATATCAATTTTTTCCTCTACACCGCGCATCATTCGCTCATCCGGCTCTTCATCCTGACCGGTATATTTGTTTCTCACCTTTTCTTTTTGGGTATACGCTTTGACATTGTCGATATAGTTTCCGCACAATCGGGAAATCGCATCTTCATCCGCACAAATCGCCCGTTGAACCTCGTTTTTCACCACATCTTCATATTCATCTTTCACAACCGAAAGAAGTTCGATGTATCGTTTACGAACATCTTCTCCACGAATCATGGTGTGATGTCTCAAGCCACTTTCGAGTTCATTCAACACCATGAAAGGATTGACGCATCCCTCGCTATCTTTCACCAGCGCATTGGAGATTTTATCCTGGATATATCGGGGAGAAATTCCGTCGAGCCCTTCCCGGTTCGCCTCTTTGCGCAGTTCTTTCACATTGTCTTCGGTATATCCGGCAAGTGTTTTGCCATCGTAGAGTTTGAGTTTTTGAATCAGTGCAAGATTTGCTTTTTTCGGATCTTCAAGCCGGGTGAGAATTCCCCACATCGCCGCCATTTCGATCGTGTGCGGAGCAATATGCTTTCCGCGGATTTTTTCAGAGTTGAAATCTTTCTCGTAAATTTTCATCTCCTCTGAAAGCCTTGTCACATAAGGAACATCGACTTTGACGGTTCGATCCCGCAACGCTTCCATATATTCGTTGTTTTGCAGTTTTCTGAATTCAGGCTCGTTGGTGTGACCAATAATCACTTCGTCAATATCGGTTTGGGCGAATTTTTTCGGTTTTACCTTATGTTCTTGGGAAGCACCGAGAAGATCGTAAAGAAAAGCGACATCGAGCTTTAAGACCTCGATGAATTCGATGATTCCCCGATTCGCAATATTGAATTCTCCGTCAAAATTGAAAGCACGAGGATCAGACTCTGATCCATATTCGGCAATTTTTCGATAGTTGATATCGCCGGTCAATTCAGTGGAATCCTGGTTTTTCTCATCTTTGGGTTGGAAGGTTCCAATTCCGATTCGATCTTTTTCACTCAACGTCAATCTTCTGACCTTGATATGATTTTCGATGAGACGGCTCCAATCCCCCTTATAAAGATAGAGCAGTTCCTTAAAAATATATCGACAGGAGGGACAGAGATCTCCCTCAATCGTGATCCTTTCATCTTCTGAAATCCCCCGATTAATCTCACTGAGAATATTGGAACGAAACTCAATCGGAATCAGCCGGATCGGCTCTTCATGCATCGGACAGGGGATTTCCTCTGCCGTTCCAAAAACCGACTGCGCATCCGCTTGGGCACTCTTCACCCATTTAAAGGTATACAATGCCCCTGCATCGCTTTTCGAATACGCTTCGAGCCCCTTCTTGAGAAGTCTCGCGATGGTTGATTTGGAGGATCCTACAGGTCCGTGGAGAAGAAAAATTCTTTTTTCGGTGCCGTACCTGCGGGCAGCACTTTTGAAGAGATGAACCAGCTTCATGAGATGAAGATCGAGCCCATAGATGGCATCTTTTCCGTTTTCGAAAGGATCTTTAAAAAAATTGTACCGGACGATTTTCTTTTTATACTCTTTGTACTCTTCAAACCCGTGCGACAAAATCATGTCGTAAACACGCTGGAAAGCGGTTCGGGAAACTTTTGGATTTTTTTTGACTATTTCCAGATATTGATCGAAAGAGCCTTCCCAGGTAAGATTCTGATACCCTTTTACATCCTGAAGGCTACGCAAAACATCCATCAGCGAGCCTGAAGTGGTCATAAAAACCTCCTTGAGAGTTAAGAAGCGAAGAGGCAAGAAGCAGGAATCAAAGAAAAATTGGGGACAAATTATTCTTTGCTTCCTGCTTCCTTGTTTCTTGCTTCTTCTTTACGAAAGATCAGGAAAACAACGAGGGGACAGAGACAAAGGTCAACGACACAGCACAATTGTAACATCGAAAACTACTCTTTCAATGTACTTTTTTCATTTTGAGACAAAGTATGCCGAATCACCGCTTTCAACAACTTGCTTCGATTCGCCTTACCAAGAAGGGTTTTTAAATCGTAGTAGACAGTCGGGTCATTGATCAAACCACCCAAACTCCCTTCACCGCGATCGATTTTTCCTGTGATCGACTCAAGATGCTCAGAACTGGTTTTCATATTGGAAACGGTTTTAGAGATATTTTTGGAAAAATCACGATCAACGGAATCGTAGATAAATGCATGCAATACACCATGCCCCACCCTGATTTGCCTGAGAATACTTGATCCGGATTCTGTCATCGAAACAATATTTGGAACAACCGTTTCACCGCGAGAATCATAAATCAGACTATGAACCAGACTCTTTTTCGTTTTTACATCTACCACAATATCATCGACGTTTTTCGCCAACTTGGTCAAACGATCGAGAAGCTCTCCCCCTTTTTCGGTGAAATTATCGATGGAAAAACCTTTTTTGGTTTTCAAAAAATTCCCCGGTTTCATTTCAGCAACAGTAATTGAGCCGACGCTAATCAGAATAATCTTGTCACCCAGCAATCCCTGGGTGGCGATCGTTGCAACGCTATCTTCCCGAATACGATTTCGATATTTTTCTATGATTTTGAGTTTGACGATAATATCCTGTTCTTCGAGTGATTTGGGGAAATCGATATCATCAACCAAACCAACGCTCAATCCTGCCAAAAAAACAGGTGCCCCAATCCGAAGTCCGCTAATATCGTGAAATCTGGCCTGGAGAACATAATCTCTTTCAAAGAAATTTTTGTCACCACTGAGAAAGAAAATAACCAGCATCGTCAAGAAGAGCCCTAAGGTGACAAAAACTCCGACGCGTGTTTGAAGAGCTGTTTTTTTATCCATATTATTCCCCTATTTGACCATGAATGAATCTTTGAACAATATCGTTCTTTGAATTACGAACCTCTTCCTTGGTTCCGACAAATTCAATTTGTCGATTATGAATCAGTGCCAATCGATCACTGATTTTAAAAGCGCTGCTCATATCATGGGTAACCACCAAGGAGGTTACCTTCAGCTGTTTTTGAAGTGCCAAAATCAGATCGTCGATCCGGTTTGTGTTGGTTGGATCGAGCCCGGTTGTCGGTTCATCATACAAAATCACCTCGGGCTCGGTGGCGATTGCCCTTGCCAACCCGACCCTTTTTTTCATTCCACCGGATAAGTCGGAAGGCATGACATGTTCAATTCCGGAAAGCCCGACCAACGCCAATTTTTCCCTTACAATTCTTGTAATATCTTCCTCGGGATATTGAAAATTTTCCTGAACAGGATAGGCAACGTTATCGTAGACATCGAGCGAATCAAAAAGCGCAGCTCCCTGGAAAAGCATTCCGACTCTTCTGCGCATTTTCAATAATTCCTGATGATTCATTTTGAGAACATCATGGCCATCCAAAAGAATTTTGCCGCTATCGGGTTTAATCAATCCGAGAAAAAGTTTTAGCATGACACTTTTACCGGTTCCCGAACCGCCGATAATCGTCATCGTTTCCCCTTTGACAATATCGAGCGTCAAATCCCGAAAGACCTCTTTTTTCCCAAAAGATTTGGAAACTTTTTCAAATCGGATAAATGGCGTCATAATTCATCAACTAAAGCATCAGGAAAAGTTTTGTTAGAAAGAAGTCCGAAATAAAAATACAGATCGATGAATAAACCACCGAAAAAGTGGTTGCCTTGCCAACCCCTTCGGTTCCACCGGTTGTATGCAAACCCTGAAAACAGGCAATAACCCCGATAAAAAACCCGAAGAAAAAGGTTTTGGCCATTCCACTTCCAACATCCATGATTTCAACACTATGGGTAATTTGATCGAAATAATATCGGGCACTCACACCGGTTTCGAGGATGGTAATGACCATTCCGCCCAAGATACCGATAATATCGGCCACCACCGTAAGAACGGGAGTGCAAAGAGCAGCAGCAATAACCCGGGGAACCACCAATTTTTGGATTGGATTCCCTCCCATCGCCTCAATCGCTGAAACCTGCTCGGTCACATTCATTGAACCAATTTCAGCCGTAATACCAGAGCCAACCCTCGCGGCAACCATCAGGGAAGTCAAAACAGGCCCCAATTCACGGGTAATTGCAATCCCGATAATTTGTCCTGTATAAAGCTGGAGACCGAATCTTTTCAAACTGACAATAAATTGAACCGCCAAAACCATTCCGGTAAAAATGGCGATCAGATTGGTCAGGGAAGACGATTTGATTCCAACCGTTTCGATCTGTCCTACCGTATCTTTCAAATCGAAAGGATCCCGAATGATCGAAACAATAATTTGGCGACTTAAAAAACTGATCCCGCCAATAAACTCCATCATATGGGTGAAATGATCCCCAATCCAGGCGAGAAAGCCGACGAGAGAACTGGAACGTTCAGATTTTACGCGACCCATAGACATAAAGATTGTTAAATATCCCCTCGATATTTGAAACCATTGAAGAAAGTTTCGAAGTCGGAAACGACCAGATTGTATTCATCCGGCTTTGAAATGAGAGAGAAATCAAACACGCAATCGTTTTTCTTGATGACAACCGTATCTAAAGTGATCAAAACCCCGTCGACCTTTCCTTCAACCACAGTACGAAGTGCTTCCCGGTTATCAAGCATCAAGGTTTTTTCGGAGACAGTTTTCTTGCTATCGAGTGCCATTTGAAGATGGGTAGTCAGCACTTTCAAGCTGGCATCTTCGTAGGCGCCATCGCAAAAAGCATCGGTTTCAATCGTGCTTTTGAGCCCTTTTTGATAAAAGCTGATGACCCGGTAAAAGGCAACGTGCATGCGCATCCACGGCTTTTTCAGAATTCCGACGTTATAAAACCCCTTGTCTGTGAGAACCATTCCGGGTTTATAACCGCGAACCTTGCCCACTTTACGCGCACCTCCAAAAAAACATTGCGTAAAGATGAAAGGCAAAAAGAGAAAAAGAAGAATCTTGATTTTTTTGGAAAGCTTAGGATGTTGAGTCATGTTTTTTATGATTCAAATGAAAATCTGGATTAATTTTTACCAACTCACTGTTTATTTTCTCAGCAACTTATGACAATGTCTATCTCTAAAAACAAATTCTAAAAAAAATATTCGATAAAATAAACAAAAAATATTTTTCTCAACATCGCTTTCATTTTCAAAATCTAATTCTTGACGATATTTTTTGATTCAGGTCATTCTCAGTCGAATGAGCTTTAAAACCTCAATTCCAAAGGAAAGTTTTTTAAGCGTCTCACTTTCTCTGATCAAAAAAAACTGGTTTCTTGTTTTAACCTGCATTTATTTGATTCACTTTTTTTTCATCCATTTTTTTGTCAAAAACTTTTTCCCGGATGCGAAGATTTATCATCCGATCGGATTTTTACCCGACTATATTTTTATCGACTGGGATAGCTCCTGGTACAAAAGCCTCTATGAAAATTACGACCGGTTTAGCTGGCCACCCCTTTATCCTCTTATTCTCAAGATCGCTTCTTTTCTTTTTCATCCCCCCACCTTTGAAAAGTCGGCTGGAGTTGTAAATCTCGTTGCCCATTTGGCGATTGCAAAAGCGGTCTTTACCTACGTCAAAGAAAAAGGAAATATATTAGCCTCTCCCTGGCTCATTCTTGTCTGCATTTTCTTTTTTCCAGGACACAATGTTTTTTTCGCCGCCTATTCCGAGTCTTTTTATCTGGCGATCACCCTGTCTGTTTTTGTTTTCCGGCAACGGAATCAGGTTTTTCGGGCGAGTCTTTTAGCCGGGATTTCCGCTCTCATTCGAACCAGCGGATCTTTTCTCTGTTTTGCAATTCTCATCGAACAACTGATTCTTTCGATCCGCCAAAGAGATCCAATGACCCACTGGCAATCTCTCAAACTTTTTTTGAAAGGATCTGTCGGATTTTTGATTTTTCTTCTTTGGAATCTTATTGTCTATTGGAAAAGCGGTCAAAGCCTCGTCGCGGCGCAAGACCCCTGGATTCAGGAATTGATTCAGGTTCATATTCCTGCGGGAGAATCTCCCAGAGGATGGGTCATCCGGTATTTATTGTTTTCTTTTCACTGGGAATGCTTTTGGTTCTGGTTTGCCATTTTGACCGCCATTTATTGTTACAAGAAAAAATGGTTGCTAGAAAGTCTGTATATCGCCATTTTCAGTTTTTCGATTTTCTTTCATACTTATCGCCCTTTTCCCTGGTCGAGATTTGTATCAGTTTTATTTCCATGGGCGGTGATGGTTGGCAATTTGATCGCATCGAGAACCTGGTTGAAAATATTGGCAATCGCCAGTTTTTGCCTGATTTCTTATACGATTCAAGGAAGGCTGTTTTCTCATCAAATCGGTGAGCCATAAAAAATTTATGAGCAATATTTCCATCCACTACCAAAACGTTCTGCATTCGATTCAACTTTCTCTCAAAAAATCGTCACGAGACGTCGACTCTGTCAAACTCCTCGCCGTCACGAAAGGACAATCGACCGAATCGATCCTCGAACTGGCAAGGTTGGGCCAAACCTGTTTTTCAGAAAATTATGTCCAGGAATGGAAAGAAAAAAAAGAGACCCTCCAAACAGTTTCTTTGGATTCACCGATTCAGTGGCATTTCACCGGCCGAATCCAGACCAACAAGGTGAAGTATTTGATCGGAGAAATCGAACTTTTTCACTCGATCGATCGATTGGAGCTGGCTGAAAAGATGAATCAGGTGTCGAAAACAAGAAATATGATTTGCCGGGGTTTGATTGAACTCAATCTGGGAGATGAGCAAAGCAAGGCAGGCATTCATATTGGAAACATCGAAAAAGTTTTTGATCAACTCAATCAATATGAAAACCTTTCGATCCCGGGATTGATGATTCTCCCTCCTTACTTTGAAGATCCAGAATTATCGCGCCCCTATTTTAAACAGCTTCGAGAAATTCTCTTTGATCTTAACCGACGAAATCTCTATAGAGAAGAACTGACAGAGCTTTCGATGGGAACTTCGCACGATTTTCCGATTGCGATTGAAGAAGGGGCAACCTGGGTGAGAGTCGGAAGAACTTTATTCAGATAATTTCGAATCATGAAAAACAGATATTTTTCAAAATCAGTCGGATTCATCGGCGCAGGGAACATGGCCCAGGCGTTGATTAGTGGAATGATCAAAAGCAAAACTTCTCCACAAACCATTTTTGCCTACGATATTCATTCATCCCAACTAAAAAAAATCGGCCGACAATTTAAAATTAAAACATCTTCCTCTCTCCAAGAAATTTTCGAGCATTGTTCGTCGATCGTTTTGGCCGTAAAACCCCAGAATTTTCCAGATCTGATCCAGGAAATTATTTCATTCGTTCAAGATCATCTTCTGGTTTCAATTGCGGCTGGAATAGAAACCGGCTCTCTCAAAAAATTAAAAGGAAAAATAGTCAGAGCAATGCCAAACAATCCGGCGTTGATCGGTGAAGGAATTACCGCGCTTTTCAGTTCTCAAAAACTGGAAAAGGAAGAATTGAATAAAGTTGAAAAAATTTTTCAGGGATCGGGAGAATTTCTCTGGGTAAAAAAGGAATCGGAGTTGGATGGCGTCACAGGTCTTTCCGGATCAGGCCCCGCCTATGTTTACCGTTTCATCAAAGCATTGACTGTTGCCGGCGAAAAAGTCGGTTTAAAAAAACCGGATGCAAACCGGCTTGCCGTTAAAACCGTTTTGGGAGCCGCCTTGACTTTACAGAAAACCGGAAAAAGCCCGGAGGAGCTGATCTCTCTCGTCACATCGAAGGGGGGAACCACCCTTGCCGGATTAAAAGTTTTAGATCAAAAAAAATTCGATCAAATAATTATCGATACCGTTCGGACGGCAACCGATCGGGCAAAAGCGCTTAAAAAAGAATACAGGTAGGGTCGAATTTATTCGATCAAAATTTCGTCGAATGAATTCGACCCTACAGAAAGAGATATGGCACTTCACACTTTGGGAAGATTGGTTGTCTCCATCGCGGATATTCTGCAGATGGTTTTGAAACTTTATACCTTTGTGATTATTGGCTCTATCATTGTCTCCTGGGTAAAGGGGGATCCCTACAATCCGATTGTCCGGCTGATTCGACAACTGACCGAACCGGTTTTTTCAAGAGTAAGAAGAATTCTCCCCACCTTCTTTTTCAGGTCTGGCCTAGATTTTACACCGATGATCGTTTTGATTATTTTGCTTTTGATTGAAAACGTTTTGCTCGGGTTTCTTTTTGAATTGGGACAAGAGCTGCTCAGAAAGTAGAATCGACGCGCTGAGCTTCGTCCATCCTACAAGAAAAAATCAGATTCGATCCAAAGCCAAATTCAGATTCAGCACATTCACTCTTTTTTCTCCAAACAATCCCAGTTGCGGTTTTTCGGTCTGTTGTTCAATCAACTCGGCAATTTTTTCTGAAGAAAATCCTCTTGTCTTGGCGATTCTTTCGATCTGAAGATAAGCAGCTTCCGGAGAGATATGAGGATCAAGCCCGCTTCCTGAAGCGGTCACCAGATCAACCGGAATCTGATTCGCCTGAATACCAAAATTTTCTTCCAACACTTTTTTAATATTTCCATTCAATCCATCAATCAACTTTTGACTGGTCGGTCCCAAATTCGAGCCAGAGGAATTTGCTGCATCATAACCTTTTTCACCTGCGGCAGAAGGCCTGCCATGAAAATATTTGGGATCTGAAAAGTTTTGTCCGATCAGTTCTGATCCGATCACTTTATCCTCTTTGAGAATCAGACTCCCATCCGCCTGGTTCTTGAATAGAAGCTTTGCGGTTCCTGTCACCGCCAATGGGTATACTCCACAAAGAATCAGGGCTAAAAGAGCAGTGACAATGAATGATCGATAAAGATTGAGTAACATAAATCCTCCGTTAAATAATTCCCAACATTGAAATCATCCAATCGATGATTTTGATTCCGACAAAAGGGATCATGATTCCACCCAAACCATAAATAAAAATATTTCTTTTGAGGATTGATAAGACTGAACTGGGTCGATACTTCACCCCCCGCAAAGCAAGTGGAATCAATAAAACAATGACAATCGCATTAAAGATAACGGCGGAAAGAATCGCCGATTCTGGCGTTGCCAATTTCATGATATTGAGAATTTCCAGGCTTGGATAAGTGATCATGAAAATCGCAGGCAAAATGGCAAAATATTTGGCGACATCATTCGCCACGCTGAAAGTAGTCAATGAGCCGCGGGTAATCAGCAACTGTTTTCCAATCTCGACAATTTCAATAATTTTGGTTGGATCGGAATCGAGGTCGACCATATTTCCCGCTTCTCTCGCCGCTTGGGTGCCGGTATTCATCACAAGACCAACATCGGCTTGAGCGAGCGCGGGGGCATCATTCGTTCCGTCCCCTGACATCCCGACCATTCTCCCTTCGGTCTGAAAACTTTTGATAATTTCTAATTTTTCTTCCGGTTTTGCCTCCGCCACGAAATCATCCACCCCGGCCTCTTTGGCGATTGCTTTCGCAGTCAGTTTATTATCGCCGGTAATCATGATGCTTTTGATTCCCATCGCGCGGATTCTTTCGAACCGGTCACGAATTCCCGGTTTCACGATATCTTTTAAATGGATCACCCCCAAAATTTCTGATCCCTTTGCGACGAGAAGTGGGGTTCCGCCGTTGATTGAAATTCTTTCGACCGCCGTTTTGGTTTCAATCGGAAAAGTTCCGTTCTGCTTTTTTACCCAATTTTCAATCGAATCGACCGCCCCTTTTCGGATCGATTGATTGTCAAAATCAATTCCGCTCATTCGGGTTTCTGCGGTGAATGGAATTGAAATCGCCTCTTCGGAAGGTTTTGTTTTCACCCCCATTTTGACGGCTAGATCTACGATCGAACGCCCTTCAGGAGTTTGATCCGAATGAGAGGAAAAAAGTGCCGCCTCGGCCAAAGCCTCCAAAGAAATTCCTTCGGCGGGAATCAATTCGGTCGCCATTCGATTCCCGATCGTAATCGTTCCGGTTTTATCGAGAAGGAGGATATCAATATCCCCCGAAGCTTCAACCGCACGACCAGACATCGCGAGAACATTCCGCTGCACCAAGCGATCCATCCCCGCAATTCCAATGGCGGAAAGGAGACCGCCAATCGTGGTAGGAATCAGGCAGACCAGTAAAGAGATGAGGATGACTACCGAAACGGTCGTTTGACTATAAAGGGCAAACGGCTTGAGTGTCACGACAGCGAGAAGGAAAATAATCGTCATCCCTGAAATCATGATGCTCAAAGCGATTTCATTCGGGGTTTTTTTGCGAACCGCTCCTTCGACCAGAGCGATCATTCGATCGAGAAAAGATTCTCCGGGATCGGTGGTAATCTGGATCATAATCTTGTCGGATAAAACCGTTGTTCCACCGGTGACAGCACTTCGATCTCCCCCAGCTTCTCGAATCACTGGAGCAGACTCTCCGGTAATCACCGCTTCGTTGACTAGGGCGGTCCCTTCAATGACGGTTCCATCGGCCGGAATCAGTTGCCCTGCCTCAACCACAACAACATCCCCTTTTCGAAGCTGGGAGGATGAAATGACTGAGATCTTTCCATCCGAGCCTCTTTTAAACGCTTGGGTATCCGTTCGAGTTTTTCTTAATGCATCTGCCTGCGCCTTGCCCCGACCTTCAGCAATCGCTTCGGCAAAGTTCGCAAACAAAACGGTAAACCAGAGCCAGAGGGAAATTTGGCCATTAAAATTCGCCGCATGAAAATCGGCCGTCCATAAACTTTGAATGAAAGCGATCGTCGTCAGCAAACTTCCGATCTCCACGATAAACATGACCGGGTTTTTCACCATCGTTCGGGGATTCAGTTTTTTAAACGAGTCGATCATTGCCTGACGAACCAAACTCGGATCCCAAAATTTATGTTTTTTAATTTTTGTCATATATTTCTCCAACTTCCCCCGCTTAAGATTAAGAGGAGGAGACAGATTCAAAACAATTTCCCTCG
>CAZSRQ010000049.1:0-15602 GCA_964609335.1 uncultured Pseudomonadota bacterium | reverse complement strand
TTTACGGTTGGAAAAAAAAACTCCCGAAGGAATCGCCCTGAAGTTTCATGGATTGTTCGATGACAATACGCTCGCAATTGAGCAATTTATCAAGTCACACCTGCATTAGAAGAAGCAAGAAGCAAAGAGGCAAGAAACAAAGAAAAGATTTTTGATTTTCTCCGCTTCTTGCCTCTTTGCTTCTTGTTTCTTTCCTCTTTATCTCTTGACAATTAGAGAGAGAATTCAATAACTGGACATCGCATGGAAAACAGTTACTTACCTATCCTAATTATTCTCGCTATCGGCATTGTTTTTTCGGCGACTTTTATTATCCTCTCTTCCTTAACCGGACCCAAAAAACCGACTCAATCAAAACTAGCTCCTTATGAATGTGGAATGCCGAATATCGGAGATCCAAGACAACGTTTTTCAGTGAAGTTTTTTTTGGTGGCAATTCTATTTATTCTTTTTGATGTTGAAGCGGTTTTCCTCTATCCTTGGGCAGTTTTATTCAAAGCTTTTAAAGCACAAGGTCAGGGGATTTTTGTTTTTTGGGAGATGGTTGCGTTTCTGTTGATCCTGGTTTTGGGTTTATTTTATGTCTGGAAAAGAAAAGCATTGGAATGGGAAAAGTAGGTGCGAATTCATTCGCAAAGCTTTGGTCGAATGAATTCGACCCTACAGAAAAATCTTTATGGCCTCTGTCATCGAAAATAATTTTTTAACCACCAAACTGAGTGAAGTCGTTGCCTGGGGACAAAAATATTCCCTCTGGCCGATGCCGTTCGGAACTGCTTGCTGCGCGATTGAATTTATGGGAGCGGTCGATTCGGTTTACGATATTTCCAGATTTGGTGCAGAGCTGGTTCGGTTTTCTCCACGGCAAGCCGATCTTCTCCTCGTTCTCGGAACGATCAACTATAAGCAGGCACCCGTCCTCAAAAAAATTTACGAACAGATGTGTGAACCAAAATGGGTGATCGCGGTCGGGGCTTGTGCCACCTGTGGCGGTTTTTACAATAATTATTCGGTGCTTCAGGGGATCGACGAAGTGATTCCAGTCGATGTCTATGTTCCAGGTTGTCCTCCCCGACCCGAGTCTATTTTGCTTGCGATCATCAAACTCCAAGAAAAACTGCAAAACGAGGCTTCCCATAAGCCGGATAAAAACAAAAATCTCCTTTTACAAGGAATGCTTCAATCGTCTCCGAAGGATGAATAACTATGGGTCAGGTGATCAATCTTTTTAAGGAAAAATTCAGTGAAGCGATGGTTGATTCTCATGAACAGCATGGAGATGAAACAATTTTGGTGAAAAAAGAGTCGCTGTTTGAAATTCTGAAGTTTGCCAAAGAAAATGAAAATTTGAAGTTTGATTCCATGATGGATATTTGCGGAGTCGATTATCTCGGACAAACTCCTAGGTTTGAAGTGGTTTATCATCTTTATTCGATTTCTCTGAACCATCGAATTCGAGTGAAAGTGCGGGTTTCTGAAGAAGATTGTGTCATTCCTTCCGTGATTTCTCTCTGGAAATCGGCGGATTGGTTTGAAAGAGAAACCTGGGAAATGTTTGGAGTGAAGTTTGAAGGGCATCCCGAATTGAAGCCGTTGCTTCTTTTTGAGGGATTTGAAGGTCACCCGCTTCGAAAAGATTATCCGATCGAAAAACGACAAAAAATTCCTGAACCTTTGGAGAACTTGTAAGAATGGAAACCTCAGGCGATCTCAAAACCAAACCGATGTATCTGAATATTGGCCCAGCCCATCCAGCGATGCATGGCACTTTACGTCTTCTGGTTCAACTCGATGGAGAAGTGATTCGTCATTCGATTGGAGAAATAGGATATTTGCATCGCGGGTTTGAAAAACATTGCGAGCATGGAACTTATACGCAAGTGATTCCGTATACCGATCGGTTGAATTATATCAGTCCGCTTATGAACAATGTCGGGTATTGCATGGCGATTGAGAAGCTGATCGGCTGTGAAATTCCGGAGCGTGCCCAAGTCATTCGACTGATTATCTGCGAACTTTCCCGAATTACCGATCATATGGTCTGCATCGGAACGAACGTCGTCGATTTGGGAGCTCTCACGAATTTTTGGTATTACTTCAATGCGAGAGAAAGAATTTACGATTTTATTGAGAAGATTTGTGGAGCGCGTCTGACAACCAATTACACCCGTATCGGTGGATTGATGCGGGATTTTCCTCCGAATGCAGCGACTGAATTACGGGAAATTATCAAAATTGTCACCAAAGCGACGAAAGATGTTCGGGGATTGCTTGAAAAAAACAAGATTTTTATCGATCGAACTTCGGGAGTTGCAGCGATCAGTGCCGAAGAAGCGATCAATTACGGTTTTACCGGGCCTTGTCTCCGGGCGGCGGGAGTTCCTTATGATATCAGGGTTGCACAACCTTATTTGAATTATCAGGATTATGATTTTGATGTTCCGATTGGTGAAACGGGTGATACTTATGATCGATTTCTAGTCCGTTTCGAAGAGATTTATCAATCGTGTCGATTGATCGAGCAGGGATTAGAAAAATTAAAGCCAGGTCCAATCATGACGAATGATCGACGGGTCGCACTTCCACCGAAATCCGAAGTCTATACAAACATCGAAGCGTTGATGAATCATTTTAAACTGATTTACGAAGGGGTGAAACCTCCGCCGGGTGAGGTTTATTCGGCGACTGAAGCGGCGAATGGTGAGCTTGGGTTTTATGTGGTGAGTGATGGCGGAACGAATCCTTATCGGGTGAAATGTCGTCCACCCTGTTTTCCGTTGTTTGCCGCTTATCCAAAACTTATCGAGGGGAGAATGATTGCCGATGCGATTGCGGTTCTCGGCAGTATCAATATTATCGCTGGAGAGCTGGATCGATAAATGAACTTCAGAAAAAAAATTATGGCGGCGTTGCTGGTTGTTTTTTCGTTGGGTTCTGCCTATGTCGGAGGTTTGTCACTTTTTTATTTGAAGGCGCACAATCGTTTTCCTTTTCGATCGAATAATCCGAATTATGAGATCAAGGGGATTACGAATTATGAAGAGAGTCTAAACAGTTACTATTGGATGTTAGGGATTGCCTGTCTGATTTTGGTTCTCTCAATCAATATTTTATGGAGACTTTTCACGCAAGAAGATCAAGAAATTTGAATTTTAAATCTGTGGAGCTGGAAAGATGCGAGCTAAATTAAAATTAAAAACAGGGTTCGTTTTTTTTCTCTTCGTTGGCTTGTTTGCCTTTTCAAATTGTCACGCCCAACCTTCGAATTTTTGTGGGATGGGAATCAAAGATTGGTGTACGGTTCCTTCTTGGGATTTTTGTGGATCCCATAAGAATACCCAGGATTGTAAAGCCGATTCAAATTGCCAGGGGATTTCTTATCGGGGCGAATCGGTTGTTCCCTGCCTGTATGATGAAAAAGGGTATGCGACCAATTGTCCAACCGTAGGATGCGCTTCGCGTTGCGGTCGGTTAAACCAGAAACAGTGTGAACTCTATTCGAAAGAGCCATACCTTTTCTGTGGTTGGAGTGATGGAAAATGTGTCAGTAGAGCATCGATCAAAAAATAGATGTCACTACTCAAGTCATCCAAAATATTTCTGTCATTCCCGCGGTCTGTTAAGCGGGAATCCCCCTGATCCAATCATTGAGTAAGGGGATCCCCGACAAAAACACTCGGGGATGACAATCGTCTGAGGTGACCTGATTAGTTACAATAGATTTTAATTATGACTATCGAATTCAATTCTGAAAATAAGAAAAAGTTTGAAGAGATTCTGACCCGTTATCCCACAAAAAGGGCAGCCATTCTGCCGACGCTTTGGTTGGCGCAAAACCAGTTTGAATATATGTCTCCCGAGGTGATGGAATATGTCGCTGTCTTGCTCGATCTCCCGCCGGTGAAAGTTTATGAAGTGGTCACTTTTTATACGATGTTCAACCAAAAACCGGTCGGAAAATATCATTTTCAGGTTTGTCGAACTCTCTCTTGCGAACTTTGCGGAAAACAGGAAATTGTCGATCATCTGAAGAAAAAACTCGGAATCAAGGTCGGTGAAACGACGCCCGATGGCCGTTTTACCCTCTCCGAAGTCGAATGTTTGGGTTCTTGTGGAACGGCGCCGATGATGCAGGTGAGCAATGAAGAGTTTCATGAAAATTTAACGGTCGAAAAAATTGATCAAATTCTGGAAAAAATGAAATAAATGGAAAAGATTCTTACTGAAAACTGGAAATTAAAAGATTCGCATACGCTAAAAGTCTATCAGTCGACTGGCGGATATCAAACCCTCGACAAACTTTTTCAGATGAGTCGTGATCAGGTGATTGAAGAGGTGAAAAATTCAGGTCTTCGGGGTCGTGGCGGTGCCGGTTTTTCGACCGGAATGAAATGGAGTTTTATCCCCAAAGATTCTCCCAAACCTCGCTACCTCTGCATCAATGCCGATGAAAGCGAGCCGGGCACTTTTAAAGATCGCTATATTCTTGAACTGAATCCACACCAGCTGATTGAAGGGGCGATCATCTGCTGTTATGCGGTCGGCGCAAAAACCGCCTACTGTTATATCCGCGGAGAATTTACTTTTCCGATGAAACGAATCGAAGAGGCGATTCAAGAAGCTTATCAGGCTGGACTACTCGGTAAAAATATCAAGGGGAGCGGATTTGATCTCGATCTTCATGTTCATCGCGGTGCTGGAGCGTATATCTGCGGTGAAGAAACCGCACTTTTAGAATCCCTCGAAGGAAAAAGAGGTTATCCCCGTTTAAAACCTCCATTTCCGGCAGTTGTCGGGTTGTTTGGTTGTCCAACGGTCATTAATAATGTCGAAACCTTGGCGGCGGTTCCCTACATTCTCCAAAATGGGGCGGCTGCCTATCGAAAATTTGGAACCGAGAAAAGCCCTGGAACCAAGCTTTTTTCTGTCTCTGGACATGTGAACAAGCCTGGAAATTACGAAATTCCGCTCGGCTATTCTCTGAAAAAACTGATTTATGAAGATTGTGGCGGAATGAAGAACGGGAAAACCTTGAAGGCGGTGATTCCGGGAGGATCTTCAGTCCCGGTTCTCACCCGGCAAGAAGCCGAAGAGGTGAATCTCGATTATGAATCGCTTCAGGCGAAAGGTTCGATGCTCGGTTCTGGCGGTGTGATTGTGATTGATGAAACGGTCTGCATGGTCAAAAGTCTGCTCAATCTCGCCCATTTTTATGCGCATGAATCGTGTGGACAATGCTCTCCCTGTCGCGAAGGAACCGGTTGGTCACGAAAAGTGCTTGAGAGAATTGAGGCAGGTCAGGGAGAAGAAAAAGATCTGAATCTGCTTTTGGAAATCGCCGATAATATGGCTGGAAAAACGGTTTGTGTTCTTTCCGATGCGTTGGCAATGCCGATTACCAGTTACATTCAACGGTTTCGAAATGAATTTGAGGAGCATGTGAAGTTGAAAAGATGTCCATTTAAACTTTAATTGCGGGGAGGGAAAATGGGCGTAATTTCTGGAGTTGCTTTCTCTGTTTACAGAGAAGCGGAAGGGGTGGTTTCTTTTTTCAGCGGCAGAGATTTTTTTCCGGGAGAGGCGTGTGCAAGACCACACCTTGCCCATCATTCGGTGTTGGCTCCCCGCGGAGAACCCCCTGAAAGATATTGGAGAACTCAAAGTCATTTTCGTTCATTGCCGGCAACCAGGCAGGAAAACAGAATTTCATTTGAAAAGATTGCACCGGTTCTTTTGACAACCTTGGGGGGATTGATTTTGGGGGGAGCGGTCGGAGGTTTTGTTGCATTCAGAAAAGGGGTGGTGAATTATTTTTTCGATGGGGTTGTTGGAGGAGCGGTTGTTGGATTTGTGATTGGAATGATAGAGCCGGAAATTTTTGAATAAGTTTTTTATTCTGTTCAACCGATATCCTTTTAAAAGATAGAAATTGATGCTTGAAAAAATTTTCAAAGATCTGGATCAGTGGTGTATTCAAGAACAAAAACAGAGGAAAAAACTGGGGACGCTTCGCCTGCGCCCTTTCTTCATCAAGGTAGTTGGACAGACCGCGCTCTTTGAACAAAAAATGAAACTTTCTCTCATCGAAACGAGAGATGTCGATGCTTATGCAGATTTTGATTATCTGATTATGAGACAGTTTGAAGCACTTTTGCTTAAACAGAATAAAACGTTTGATCGGTTTTCTTATGAGATCTGGATGCCGAAAGAAACGGAATATAAAACCGTTTACAAAGGGAGATTTGTCACAGGGCAAATGGCAAAAGCGGAGTATATATTAATTTCGAAAATCAAAATGGCTTTGCGAAAGAATTCGACCCTTTTGAAAGAGTATTTGGAGAAAAAACCTTCTTCTCTTTTTTTTAAATTGGCCAAAAAGTATGAGATCGACCTCCAAAAAATCTGATCAAGAATCGTTCAAGTATTGTCTTGCGATTCTTGACAAAGTTCAGTTGCTTCGGGCACATCCTCGTCCACGAGTGAAAGTAAAAAAAATGGAGGTCGCTGATTTTATTGAAGCAGGGGAACAAGAACCTCGTATTTTTGAAGTTTTACCGGCGGCGGTTCATCATTATCCGCAATATTTTAAAGGGGCTGTTCCCAAAGAGTTGATGGAGATTATTCGGGGAAAAACCAAAAAAAGAAAATTTCACGGAATTCCAATCAAGAAGTGTCTGTTTTGGATCCAGTATCCGAAACCGGAAGATTATTATAAAGATTGGTGAAATAAGAACGATTTATGCCAACGTTAAAAATAGACGATATAGAAGTGACCGTAGAAGCAGGAACGACCGTGATCGAAGCGGCAAAAAAGATCGGAGTCGATGTCCCCCATTTTTGTTATCATCCGAAGCTTTCGATTTCTGGGAATTGCCGAATGTGTCTGGTTGAAGTTGAGAAGATGCCGAAGCCGCAGATTTCCTGCTCCCTGATTGCGACTGAAGGAATGGTCGTCAAAACCCAATCCGAAAATGCCCAGAAATGGCGAAAAAATGTTCTTGAGTTTATCCTCGTCAATCATCCGCTCGACTGCCCTGTTTGTGATCAGGCGGGGGAATGTAAGCTCCAAGATTATTATCTCGCGAATTCGGTCAAAGGGAGTCAGTTTCAGGAAGAAAAAGTTCACAAACCGAAAAAGTTTGAATTGGGTCCTTATGTCATGCTCGATGATGAGCGCTGTATTATGTGTTCTCGTTGTGTTCGATTTTGTGATGAGATTACGCATACGTCCGAGTTGGGGCTGGTTCAGCGGGGAGACCATGTCGAGCTTCGTCCTTTCCCCGGAAAAAAATTAGATAATCCCTATTCCATCAATACCGTTGATATTTGCCCGGTTGGTGCTCTAACGAATGAAGATTTTCGGTTCAAGAAACGGGTCTGGTTTTTAGAATCCGCATCCTCGATTTGTACCGGCTGTTCGCGTGGATGCAACATCAAGCTCCAATCGAGTGCTGGAACGGTTTATCGGTATCTTCCACGCGAAAACAGTGAAGTAAATCAGGTCTGGCTCTGTGATGCAGGGCGAATGACCTATAAAGAAATCAATGCGCCCAATCGTTTGCTGCATGTTGAGAAAAAATCGGGCGAACAATTGGGTCTTATTTCTCCAGTTCAGGCAATCAAAGAAATCTCCGAACAACTTCAAGCGCTGGGAACTTCTAATTTTGTGGCGATCGGCAATGCACAGATCTCAAACGAAAATAATTATGCGTTGAAAAAATTTGCTAAAGCTTTCGGTGAAAAAAGTTCTCTTTTCTATTCGGGTCGCGAAAATGATCCTTCGTTTGAAGATGATTTGCTTCGAAAATCCGATCGAAATCCGAACAGCTTTGGAGTGACACATCTCCAGTTTTCTCCACTCGGAACGAAAGATCGATTGAATCCAAAAGTTCTGCTCATCCTCGGAGAGTTATCCGAAGCCGATTTGAGAAGAGTCTTTTTCAACAAACCTCCATTGACGATCGTTTTTTCTTCCCATAAAAGTGCCACGACTCAAAAGGCTGATTATGTTTTTCCGATCACCACTTTTGCCGAAGAAAACGGAAGTTTTACCAATTTTGAAGGACGAGTTCAGAAGTTTTCCCAAGGTTTAAAACCACGCGGAGAGATGTTGCCGGTTTGGGTTTGGCTGAAAGAGATCAGTTCTGGTTTGGGCAAGGCCTGGAATTTACTGACTCCTGAAGGATTTTTGAAAGAAGGTTTTGGATTGAATTATCAAGAATTAGGAGAAACAGGGAAAAAAATATCGATCGAGAGAATATGAAAATGAAAAAGAAAAAACAGTTTATGTTAAAGTTGGATCACGATGATCCCCAAAAAGAATTAGAGTTTGAAGTGCAATGTTCTCTTGCGATTTCCCAGGAAGATCGAATAAAAAAAATGCTTGAGTTAATGAAAAGAATTCTTCAATTGGCCAATAAATATGAAAATCGAAAACCTTATCAAATTATTAAACGGCCATCGCGTTGAATATCTTTTGATTGGCGCGCATGCTTGTGCGGCTCATGGACATGTTCGTGCAACCAAAGATCTCGACATTTTAATTCGGCCTACCGAGAAAAATATTGGAAGAACAAGAGTCGCTCTTGAAGAGTTTGGTTATGATACGACCGATGCTTCCTTAAAAGATTTTCAAACCAAAAAAATTTTGTTTCGCCAATATTGGTATGATCTTGATATTCATCCTCATGCAAAAGGAATTAGCACAGAGAATGCATTGAAAAATAAAATAAACGGTTTGTTTGAAGGAGTTTTAACTCACTTTGCCTCTCTTGCAGACCTGATTCGAATGAAAAAAGCGGCCGGTCGTCCCAAAGATTTAGAAGATTTAAGATATTTAGAAGAAATTAAACGGCAGAAAAAGAAAAATAAAAAAAGTTAAGGATTTTATTTTGTTACTGATGCTTGCAAAAATTTTAGTCCCTTTTCTGGTGATTTTCAACATCATCCCAGTGCTGATCTGGCTTGAGAGAAAAGGGGCTGCGTATATTCAAGATCGGCGAGGCCCAAATCGTGCTTCGCTGTTCGGGATGATCCGTTTGGGTGGAATGATTCATTCGTTGGCCGATGTGGTGAAGCTGTTTTCCAAAGAAGATATTATTCCGGCTCGGGTAAATCGGTTTTTTTATATCCTCGCCCCGTTTACCGCCATGACGGTTGCTTGTGTCACTTATGCGGTCATCCCTTTTGCGGATTCGATTCAATGGAATGGCCAAATCATTGCGATGCAGGCGGCGAATCTGAATGCCGGAATCCTCTACATCCTCGCCATTTCCTCCTTGGGTGTTTTCGGGGTGATGCTGGCGGGTTGGAGTTCCAATAATAAATATTCGTTACTCGGTGGTCTCCGTTCTTCCGCCCAAATGATCAGTTATGAAGTGGTTCTCTCGTTGGCGGTGGTCAGTGTTCTGATGATGTCCGGTTCGCTGGAGCTCTCCGATATTATTCGTGCGCAAAGCACTGAACTTTGGAAATGGAATTTTGTGCGACAACCGGTTGCCTGTGTTCTTTTTATTATCGCGATGTTTGCCGAGACCAATCGTCTCCCATTCGATTTACCGGAAGGGGAGTCTGAAATCGTCGCCGGCTATCATGTTGAATACAGCTCAATGAAATTCGCCCTTTTCTTCATGGCCGAATATGCAAACATGATTATCGCCTCGGCGGTTCTCGTCGTTTTCTTTTTTGCAGGATGGCAGGTTCCTTTCTTAAGCACCGAAATTTTGAGAACTCATTCGAGCGACGCCGTTCGAATTGTTTTGATAGGATTGCTGATGGCTCATTTGGGAGGAGCTATTTTCCTTCTCCGACGCGGTTTTGACAATATACGAATGAAAAAATGGGGTGATCGCCGAGATTACGAACCGATTGTTTTGGGGGTTGGCGCATTTGGCGCAACTCTCGCCCTTGCAGCCGTTCTCTATTTTTTATGGAATTATTCGTTTAGCAGCAATCAATCGGCTTTGATTGCAGCGATTTTACAATTCGGAATTTTTATCGGGAAAATCCTCTTTTTCTGTTGGGTATTTATTTGGGTTCGTTGGACTTTCCCCCGATTTCGATATGATCAATTGATGAGACTCGGTTGGAAATATCTTTTGCCGATTGGGTTGGTGAATATTTTTGTCACCGGGATAGCAATTTTATTTTTGTAAATGAAGTGAAGCAATGAAAACGACCCAGTATTTTCTTTATACACGGCAAAGAATTGATCGACAGAATATTAAAATGGATTGGATTCAATCTGTGGTCGATCATCCAGAGCATGAAATGATTCAGGTGGATGGCAGAATTAAAAGATGGGCTAGAATTGCAGAAGCAAACAATCGGTTCCTTCGAGTGGTTCTATTAGAAGATAAAGAAACAGTTCATAATGCTTTCTTTGATCGTTCTTTTGAAGGAGGAAAAATTTTATGAAGATTAGATATTTTCAAGACACAGACACGCTGGTCATTCAGTTTACGGAGAAGGCGATTGTCGATACAAAAGACCTAAATGAGAATATCTTAATTGAACTGGATAAAGATAAAAATCTTGTCAGTATGACGATTGAACATGCACAGCAACAAGCTCGAATGGATGATTTTTCATTTCAGCAAGTTGCAGGATAATATGGAACTGATTCTTTTCTACATTTTTGCAGGATTGGCGGTCGCCACCGCGCTTGGTGTCGTTGCGTTCAAAAATCCAATCTCTTCCGCCTTTTCCCTGATTGTTTCTTTTTTTGCCATTGCCGCCCTCTATGCAATGCTCAATGCCCATTTCCTGGCGGTGATCCAAATTCTCGTTTACGCCGGCGCGATTATGGTTCTGTTTATTTTTGTGATTATGCTTTTAAATTTGCAGCCGGAAGAGTTGAAAGAGTATGGGTTTTCTCCTTCCTTTAAAATTGCGACAGGAGTTTTGCTTGCCGGTTTTGTCGGATTTTTGATTTTCGTCTTTCAGAAATCGACCAGTCTGTTTGATCCGGTGGAGTCGGCCTTTGGAAATATTCAAACCGTGGGAAAACTTTTATTTACCGAATATTGGTTTGTTTTTGAATTTACCTCGGTTCTTCTTTTGGTCGCGATTATTGGAGGGGTGGTATTGGCGAAAAGGGAGTTGTAAAAATTCTCCTCCTCTTAAGATTAAGAGGGGGGAACTTTACTTAATTTTATGGTTACACTTTATCACTATCTAATTTTAAGCGCTCTCCTCTTCTCCATCGGAGTTGCCGGATTGATCATCCGAAGAAATATTCTGGTGATTTTCATGTCGGTTGAGCTGTTATTGAATTCGGCGAATCTTTTGTTTGTCGCCTTTTCCCGTTACCGAAATATTCTCGATGGCCAGATTGCCGCCTTTTTTGTCATTGCGGTTGCAGCCGCCGAAGCTGCCGTCGGGCTTGCGATTGTGATTGCGATTTTCAGAAATCGGGGAACGGTGAAGGTAGATGATTTAAATTTGATGAGGAATTAATAATTTTTTGAAAATTGTCATCCTCGAATGTTTTTGTCATGGATCTCTCTACTCAAATAATTGAATGAGGGGGATTCCTGTCTTCACAGGAATGACAAAAAGTGGTTAATCCAAAAAGGAAAAACATGTTCCATCTCTCCGAATCAAAGAAGTTTGCCGAAGAATGGATCAAATCCTGGAATAAACAGGATCTAGATCTGATTCTTTCCCATTACGCCGATGAAATCGAGTTTACCTCGCCGTTTGTCATCAAGTTGATGGATGAGCCTTCGGGAACGATTCGGGGGAAAGAGAAGTTAAAAAATTATTTTCAGAAAGGGTTGTCTTCTTATCCAGAACTTCGTTTTGAATTGTTTGAAGTTCTGACCGGAGTCAACAGTTTGGTTGTTTATTACCGAAGTGTGAATAATCTTCTTGCGGCTGAAATCATGGTGCTCAACCGTGAAGGAAAAATAGCCCAGGTTTTTGCCCATTATAACAATGTTTAATCTGCCACTTTATCTCATTCCCCTTTTCCCGTTGATCGGAGCGATTCTGAATGGATCTCTTGCGCTCCGAAGTTCTATTCAGAAAAATCCAGCCTCTGAAAAGTGGGTCAAATTTTTTGGGGTTCTCTTTCCGATTCTCTCTTTTCTGGTCGTTTTAAATTCGGCGATTCCTTATCTTTTTCATGGAGCAGAGCATGCTAGAATTGAAACTCTTTTTGAGTGGATGGCATCCGGCAATTTCAAAGTCGACTTCGCTTTTAGGTTCGATCGACTTTCCGCCCTAATGACTTTGGTGGTCACCGGAGTTGGATCTTTAATCCATCTTTATTCTACCGGTTATATGACCGGCGATAAAAGTTTCGCCCGCTATTTTGCCTATTTGAATCTCTTTCTCTTTGCGATGCTTCTTTTAGTTTTGGGGGATAATCTTTTGATCCTCTTTATCGGATGGGAAGGGGTCGGATTATGCAGCTATCTTCTGATCGGCTTCTGGTTTGAGGATCCCGCCAAGGCATCGGCCGGTAAAAAGGCGTTTATTGTCAACCGAATCGGGGATTTCGGATTTTTGCTCGGAATTTTTATCATTGTTTCCATCCTCATCCAGATCCCGAATGATGGAACTTTATCCACTCCGCTTTCTCTTCTAAGCTTTGATACATTGGCAAGATATAAAGATCTTCTTGCTCCGATGGCAACCGCGATTACGCTTCTTTTATTTGTGGGAGCGACCGGAAAATCGGCACAAATTCCTCTTTATGTCTGGCTCCCAGATGCGATGGCTGGCCCAACTCCAGTTTCTGCCTTGATCCATGCCGCGACGATGGTAACCGCCGGTGTTTATATGATTGCGCGGCTTTCATTTCTTTACGATTTAGCGCCGTTCACTCGGGAAATTGTTGCAACGGTTGGAGCGGTCACCGCTCTCTTTGCCGCGACGATTGGAATTACGCAGCGGGATATCAAAAAAGTTCTCGCCTACTCCACCGTTTCACAACTCGGATATATGTTTTTAGCGGTTGGGATCGGCGCAACCTCCGCCGGTGTTTTTCATTTGATGACGCATGCTTTTTTCAAGGCATGTTTATTTCTCGGTTCGGGCTCGGTCATCCACGCCATGCATGGGGAACAAGATATTTTCAAAATGGGCGGACTCAAAAAATGGATGCCGATTACCTTTTTTACTTTTTTGATTTCGACCTTGGCAATCGCCGGAATTCCGCCATTCTCCGGTTTTTTCAGTAAAGATGAAATTTTATGGCAGACTTTTTCCCGAGGATATTTTCATCTCTGGATCATCGCTTTTTTAGCAGCTGGGATTACATCCTTCTATATGTTCCGTTTAGTAATCCTCACCTTTCTCGGAAAACCGCGAATGGATGAACATACGAAAGAGCATCTTCATGAATCCCCCTGGACCATGACATTACCGCTCATCATTCTTGCAATTCTTGCGACTCTTGCCGGCGGATTGGGAGTTCCCCATGCGCTCGGAGGACACAACTTCATTCATCAATGGCTAGAAGGGGAAACCGTTTCAGAAATAACAGAGAAAGCGAGTTATCTATTTCATTCCTCTTCTGCGATCGTTGCTTCGATTAAAAGTGGATATGAAGAGATTCAGCTCGAGCGGTTTTTTGCAGGCTTAAGTGTCGGTTGGGCGCTTCTTTGTGCACTCTTTGCGTATTATCTTTATTCCAAAAGACAAAATTTAGTTGAGAAGTTTACAAAATCGGTCGAGCCGCTTTATCGATTGGTCTTGAACAAATATTATGTCGATGAAATTTATGATCGGTTGATTGTAAAACCGATTCGATTTGTTTCAGAAAAAGTTTTATGGCGTGGAGTCGATGCCGGTTTGATTGACGGCTTAGTCGTGAACGGTTCTGCCAAGGCGAGCCGATTTTTGGGTGAGTTTGCCGGGATTTTTCAAACCGGAATTGTGAACAGTTACGCGCTTTATTTTTTGGCTGGAATTGTTGGGTTGGTGGCGTGGTTGATGTTGTCATGAAGATTTTAAAAGAAAAAATCTGTAACTACTCAGGTGTCCAATAGGGACATGGTGAGCGTAGTGCAACGGAGTCGAACCATCCATTGAGTGCACTCGAGTGATGGTTCGACAGGCTCACCATGTCCCATTTGTATAAAATTTATTGAGGGACCTGAGTAGTTACTAAAATCTTCAGTTATTTTATTTTTTAAGGAGATATAGAATTTTATTTATGAATTTTTTTATTCAACATCTTCTCTCTCTCGTCATTTTTCTTCCATTGCTCGGAAGTCTCTTGGTTTTGCTCATTCCAAAATCCTCGACCCGCTTGATTCGCGGTTTTTCTTTGTTCGCCACGCTGGTTACTTTTGTCGTCTCACTTTTTCTTTATTTTTATTATCCAAACTCTGGATTTGCATTTCTTGAATCAATCCCCTGGATTGAAGCCTGGAATATTAATTACAAAATCGGTATCGATGGAATCAGTCTGCTTCTGATTCTCCTCACGACATTTCTTATGCCGCTGGTTCTTCTCTTCTCTGCAGGATCGATCAAAGAAAGAGAAAAAGAATATTATCTGTTTCTCCTCATTCTAGAAACCGCCATGATCGGCACTTTCGCGTCGCTTGATCTTTTCCTTTTTTACGTTTTCTGGGAAGCGATGCTGATCCCGATGTATTTTTTGATTGGCATTTGGGGTGGAAAAAGAAAAATTTATGCGGCGATCAAGTTTTTTATTTATACGATGCTCGGATCGGTTCTCATGCTTGCCGCAATCCTCTATCTTTATTTTAAGGCGGGAAACAGTTTCGATTATTTCAGCTGGCAGCAAAATTTGAAACTTCCGCTTCAGATCCAAATGATTGTTTTTGGGGCGTTTGCACTCTCTTTCGCGATTAAAGTTCCGATGTTTCCGTTTCATACCTGGCTCCCCGATGCCCACGTTGAGGCGCCAACGGCGGGCTCTGTGATATTGGCTGGCGTTCTTTTAAAAATGGGGACTTATGGTTTTATCCGTTTCGCGATGCCGCTTTTTCCGCAAGCACTGTTCCAACTACAACCGCTGCTCATAACACTTTCCGTCATCGGAATTGTTTACGGTGCCCTGATCAGCATGGTTCAGCCCGATCTAAAAAAGCTGGTTGCCTACTCTTCTGTTTCTCATCTCGGTTTTGTGATGCTCGGTCTTCTGGCGCTGACTCCCCAGTCAGTCGAGGGAGCGGTTTATCAGATGTTGAGTCACGGGATTTCCACAGGGGCTCTCTTCTTCCTGGTCGGAATGATCTATGATCGCCGGCATACCAGATTGATTGAAGATTTTGGCGGATTGGCGAAACAGGTTCCGATTTACACGGTTGTTTTTTTAATCGTCACTTTTTCCTCAATCGGATTACCGGGAACCAACGGGTTTGTCGGAGAATTTTTGATCTTGCTCGGCTCTTTCCGAACGGCACCAATCGCTTCGATCATCGCTTCTAGCGGAGTGATATTAGCCGCTATTTATATGCTTTGGATGGTTCAACGGGTATTTTTTGGGCCTTTAAATAATCCTGAAAATCAGAATTTGAAAGATTTGAATTCAAGGGAAATGGTTGTGCTGGTTCCTCTGATTGTGATGATTTTTTGGATGGGGCTTTATCCGAAAACGTTTTTTGTGAAGTTGGAACCGT
>CAZSRQ010000048.1:0-15795 GCA_964609335.1 uncultured Pseudomonadota bacterium | reverse complement strand
TCGGAAACAGAAATCTCCTTTTCACCACCGATGCCCTTCTCGAAAAAATCCATTTCGACTGGAAGTATACCGATCCCTATCTGCTTGGAAGAAAAAGTCTCTCGGTCAATTTAAGCGATATCGCGGCGATGGGCGGCGAACCTCGATTTGCGGTGATTTCGCTTGCGATTCCTGCCAACGAATCCCTTCAAAAAATTGAAAAATTTTATCGTGGAATCCGGGATTGCGCGAATGAATATAAAACCTCGATGGTCGGAGGAGATACTGACCGATCAAAAGATGGGTGGAAAATAACCATCGCTCTGATTGGCGAAGTCAAAAAACCGATTTATCGATCCGGGGCAAAAATGGGTGAACAAATTTGGGTCACCGGAAATCCAGGATTTTCAGGATTAGGATTAGAATTATTAAAAAGAAAATCTTCTTCATCTTTACAAAAGAAACGATTAAAAAGAAATCTGTTTGCAAAAATGCATCAAAATCCTAAGCCCCGAATCAGAGAAGGAAAAACTTTATCCGCGAAAAATCTCGCTTCTTCAATGATTGACTTAAGTGATGGTCTTCTTCTTGACCTTGGTCATCTTTGCAACGCTTCAAATGTAGGAGGAAAGATTTACGCTTCTTCTCTTCCGCTTTCTAAAAGCTATTGCCAGATCGCTTCCAATCTAAAAAAAAATCCTCTTCAACTCATCTTGACAGGCGGAGAAGATTACGAACTTTTATTTACTTCTCCCCCCAAAAATGAAAAAAACCTAGTTCGTATTTTTAAAAAGTTAAAAACTTCCCTCCACTGCATCGGGAGAACAACTCCGCAAAATCAGGGAGTGAAAGTCATCGATGCTAGAGGGAATGAAATAAAATTTAAGCAGAAAGGCTTTGCGCATTTTTAATTCTCTTCCAGTTAATGTTTCTCTCTCCTCTACCGGTAAAGTCTACACAAATCGAAAGAATGACTGCTTTTATGACTCTCCCCCTTTGAAAAAGGGGGATCAAGGGGGATTTAGTGCTAAAAATTGGGAATCTATTGATCTTTAGCGCAGTAAATCCCTCCTAACCTCCCTTTTTCAAAGGGAGGGACAAGTCTTGCAATGAGCTATTATTTTATGTCTCCCACGATGTGTAATACTATCCTTGATAGGAGAGGATGGAATACATTTGACTTTTAATCATCCCCCTGAAAACAACACCCATCTATGTCACAAAAAACCATCGAACTTGAAATCACCCAAATGGCCGCAGGAGGTGAAGGACTTGCCACTTTTGAAGGAAAAAAAATTTTCATCCCCTGGGGAATCGTCGGAGACCAGGTCAAAATCGAAATCACCGAAGAAAAAAAAGATTTTTCAAAAGGGAGAATCGTCGAAATTCTGAAAAAATCTTCCGATCGGATTGATCCCCCCTGCCCTTATTTTTTCAAATGTGGCGGATGCCAATGGCAGCATATTCGCTACTCCTCGCAACTGGAGTTTAAAAACAATCTTCTCAAAACGGCGCTGCAGAGAATCGGGAAAATTCAAAATCCGATCCTGAAAGCACCGATTGCAGCTTCTAACGATTTCAACTATCGCAATCGGATTCGTCTTCAAGTTTCAAAAAAAGGGGAGATCGGGTTTTTCAGATTTCACTCCAATGAAGTCGTGCCAGTAGAAAAATGTCTGATTGCCGATGAAAAAATTAATGCAAAAATTGTGGATGCAAAAAAACTAGCGCAAACACTTTTGGAAAAGAATCCTACCAAACAACATGAAATCGAAATTCGAATCGAAAACGGGAAAGCGATATTGGATGAAGATCCTGGCGTTGAACCGGTTTTTACGCAGGTCAACACGATTCAAAATCAGGCACTTCAAAAACGGATCCTTGAATCGTTTGATTTTAAGGGAGATGAAAAAGTTTTGGAACTCTTTGCCGGAGAGGGAAATTTCACTTTTTCAATCAGCCGGCTTGTGCAGTCGATTATGGCTGTGGAGTCTAACCCAGCCTCGATTGCTTCTGCGGAAGAAAAAACCAAGAAAGGGCATTTCAAAAATATTCAATGGATGGAAGCAAGCTCCTATCGAGCATTGGAGCAGTTATTGAAACGGGCTATTTCTTTTGATTGTGCACTTTTAGATCCACCGAGAAAAGGGGCAGTTGAAACCTTGGAAGGTTTAATCAAACTGAAGATCCCGCAAATTGTGTATGTTTCATGCGATCCGTCGACTCTGGCGCGTGATGTCCAGATTTTGGAAAAAGGGGGATATCGACACGAGTTTTCTCAGCTGATTGACATGTTTCCACACACTTATCATATAGAATCGTTGACCTGTCTGGTTTTGTAGTCGTAAACTCAGCCGAGATAGATCTGCTACTTCATTAGATTCTGTTTCACTCTTCTGAATCCAACCAAAATGAATCCTGTCATGATTGCGAAAAGGAAACCTATTCGTCCCACAGAAACCTCGGAATTCAATGCACAGCCACCGCCACCACCGCCCGGAGGGTTCAGGGAGGTATTTGCCGCAACCGCTTTGCCTGACAAGTTGACAGTCGATTGAGCCGCATTCGCCGGAATCGTCAGCTGTAACGCTCCGGTCTGTTCTCCTTCTGATTTCGGATTAAATTGGATTTTCAAACTGCAGGTTTCCCCTTTTTTCAGGGTTTTACTACTACACTGATCATCCAATACTGAAAAACCTTCGGGGTGATCACCGAGGAGACGGGAAGAGCTGACCTGAATTGCATCCTCTTGGTTGGTTAAAATCAGTTCTTGAGTCGGAGAAGATTCTCCGACCCGGGTATCCGGAAATCGAAGGGTCTGGTGATTGAGCGAAACGACGATCGTTGCCTTTTCAAAAGCGCCGATATCGCACGATCCGCCGGCCGGGCGAATGACACCCCGCTGATCGACGAGAACCGGATTTCCATCAAAATCTTTGCACGACGCTTCCGGAATTTTATTCAGTGCAGGACTGGCATCGAGCAAGGCGTGAGTCAGGCCAAAACCTCCATTATCTGCAAGCGGGGCAAGGAGCGGATCTGTTTTTGAAACATCCCCTTTCACCGGATCAAAGAACGTACAGGTATCATCGCTCGAAAGATTGGAACCGAAAGATAAAGATTGTCCAACAGGAACTCTACAGTTTATTGCATGATCTGCAATAATAACCCCTTTGAACCTGAAGGTCGCTGGATTCAAACTATCATTGATACCGAATGAGCTGCCGGCCTTGTTTGGATCTCCCTTATTAGAGGCCAAAGTAGAAAAAGCGATATTGATGTTTCCACCAAAAAAACTGTCTACTGCTCCAGCAAATCCTCCAGGATTTGTTGCCCGGTTATTGCTAATGGTGCTATTCAAAATGAAAATCGGTGAGAGATTGCTTGTGTCCAATCCGGTGATAAAATCGCCTGCCTGATTTTCAGTAATTGAAACCGCTTCCAGAAAGTATCTACTATTTCGATCCGAAAAAAGATTGAATCCAAAAAAATTAACTTTGGCGCTATTCTTACTAATCATCACTCTTTGAATCTTCATATCGGTTTTTCCAACATCTCGGAGAGAAGTAATACCACTGACTTTTGTAGATGACTCGTTTGCTGTAACCACTATATCGCTCACCTCCCACTTCGTTGTCCCCTGATCTGAACCCGTAATATGTCCATCATAAATTGCAGTGGTTCTCTCTGTTGATTTGTTGCCTGAAATCTCGCTATTTTGAACAATGACAGTATTGTTGATCGGCTGTTTATTGGGGGAAAAATTCAGGTAACTAAATCCAAAAAAATTGTTTGGATCGGTAGAAGAACCCTGATGATTGATGATTTTTGAATTTTTGATCGTTATATTCCCCTGTACAGCACCAATTCCGCTCATCGAGACCGAATTTTTTTTCGCACTTTTGTCTGCTGCATTATTCGCGCTGATGATTGTTTTATCAATCATCAAATCGCTCCAGGCAGAGGCAATTCCTGTCGCGGTTGCATTTCCATTGTTTTTCGAAATGAGACTGTTGTTCACAGTTACACTTCCAAAAACCGAGGCAACTCCAACTCCGATTCCCATCTCGAATTGTCCCATATTATTGCTTCCGACTCCGATATTGCTGGTAATCTGGGAATCGTTAATCGTCACTTCCCCTTTGACATTGATGATTCCAGCGGCGCCAAACTCTCCGCTCTGCTCTGTCACGATACTTCTGTTGAGAATCAGTCTGCCGGTTTTGTCATTCGAAATTCCAACCGCCATGCCAGGCTCAGGCTGCATTGTTTTTTCATTGATCGGCGTTCCCGAGTTCTTCTGAACCGTCGCCTGGTTGAGGGTAAGGTTTCCGCTATTGTGAATTCCGGCTCCCCACACCAATGAATCGGGAATCAAGCTCACCAATTTGTTTGGATCAATATTATTTGGATCAACATCCGGAATCTTGAAGTTCAACAAAAATCCGTTTTGAATCACCAGATTTGACAGGTTGACATTCGCATCTTTCAAGACATGAAAGAGACGCTCTTTCAGCCCGGTTTGTCCACCCGCATCAATCGTCGCGACTCCATCCCCATCCGGCTTGATTGTGAGATTCCCTTTGAGATCGAGATCCCCTTTTTCGGCGGTATCATCCTCCCCGGAAATCGTGAGGGAATAAGTGGATCCCGATTTTAGAAGAATCGTATGAGTTTCATTCGGATTCGCATTCGCTGCTCTCACCGCTTCCCGCAGAGAGCAATCGCCGGCGTTACAACTCCCGTTATTTCTGTCGGCCGTAGTCGTGACCTGAAAAGTCGCTGCATCAACGAATTTAAAGAATGAAACGGTAAATAGAATGATCAAAATTTTAAAAAACAGCTGTCGCATATAATTCTCCTTCTAAATAAATATCAGCAATTACAATGCCGTTATTTTATCTACGATTTTTATGGTTCACTTTGTGACTCATTCAATTAAAACTTTATTTCTATAGACATTTCCAAAACCCGAATCTGTCTATTGTTTGACACTTTGCGGGTATCTTTATGATTTTCTCTCTGTAGGATGCCCGCTCTTGACAACCTCTTTTAGAATGAGCGATTGACTCTCTTATGACTCATCCTCCTGAAAAAAGGATTTATCTCGACCATGCTGCAACCTCCTATCCAAAACCGGAAAAGGTTTTGCGGTCGGTTCACTCCTACTTACAGGATATTGGCGCGTCTGCAGGAAGAGGAGCCTACCAGGAAGCATTTTCCGCCAAGACTATTCTCGACCAAACCAGGTCAGAAGTTGCGTCACTTTTTAATATTTCTGATCCGCAAAGAATTATTTTCACTTTCAACGCCACCGATGCACTTAATTTGGGACTCAAGGGAATTTTAAACCCCGGTGATTCTCTCATCACCTCTTCGATTGAACATAACTCGATTTCCCGTCCATTGCTTCAGCTCCAAAAGAATCTCGGAGTTCATTTCACAAAGATTCCAGTGAATATCGAGGGAGAAATTGATTCGAAGCAATTGAAATCAGCGATCAACTCTAAAACAAAATTGATCGCCTTGATTCATGGGAGCAATGTTTCCGGAACACTCCTGCCGATCGCAGAAATCGGAGAGCAGGCGCGAAAGCTCGGAATTCCATTTTTGGTCGATGCCTCACAAACCGCGGGCTCTTATCCGATCGATGTCGAGGCGATGAAGATCGACCTGCTCGCATTTCCAGGACACAAGGGACTTTTAGGACCGCTGGGAACAGGAGCACTCTGGGTTCGAGATGGAATCGAGCTGAAAACTCTCCGCGAAGGTGGAACCGGCTCTTTTTCAGAAGAAGATCAACAACCTTCAAATTGGCCAGATCTCCATGAAAGCGGTTCGCATAATCTGGTCGGAATTGCCGGCTTGCAAGCCTCCATTCAGTATTTGAAGGAAAAGGGAATCGGAAAAATCAGAAACCATAAAGAAAATCTGATGCAACAATTTCTGGAAGGAATTCATTCTTTGAAAAAAATTCGAATCATCGCCCCATCGAAAGTTGAAAAGAATGCCGGAGTCATTTCTCTCCAATTCGAGGGAGTGAATCCGAATCAGGTGGCGATCCGCCTCGACGAAGAATTTAGAATCCAGGTTCGACCTGGATTGCACTGCTCCCCTTGGGCACATCAAAGTTTTCAAACTTATCCGGAAGGAACGGTCCGATTCAGTTTCGGAGAGTCAAACACTGAAAAAGAGATTGAAACAGTGATTCAAGCCTTAAAGAAAATTTAAAAAGTTCCTTACTAAATCCCCCAAAATTCCATAAAATGGCCATATGCCCAAAGCCGGAAACGTTTACGGAATGCATCGTGTCATTCAACCCAAAAATCAACTCCCGCAATCAGCCGAAAAATTGGATGCTTCTCTCCCGATTTACTCCAATGAAATTCTGATCGAGGTTGAAAGAGTCAATGTCGATTCAACCAGCTTCAAACAACTTTTGGAGGAAGCGAATCAAAATCCTGAAAAATTAAAGAAAAAAATATCCGATTTGATTGCCACACGGGGAAAACTTCACAATCCGGTCACCCATTCGGGTGGAATGCTAATCGGCAGAGTCAAAGAGATCGGCAAAGATTGTCGGGGTTCGCTGGCGTTTAACGTGGGGGATCGAATCGCAACGCTCGTTTCTCTCACCCTCACACCGCTTTATCTGAAGAATATTCATTCAATCGATCTAAAGACAGGACAACTTTCAGTGGATGGAGTTGCAATTCTTTTCGAATCTGGAATCGCCTGCAAACTTCCCAACAATATCCCGGAGGCGATTGCTCTGGCGGTACTCGATATTTGTGGTGCTCCCGCCTTGACTCTTCGCCATGTCAAAAAGGGGGATTCGGTTTTGTTTGTCGGAGCCGGAAAGTCGGCAAAACTCTCTGCCGCCGCGATTCGGGAACGATGGGGAAAAGAGGTAACAATCAGTTCTGTGGATGTCGATCCACAATCGTTAGAAGAGATGAAAAGTTTGGGGCTTGCTGATGAAACGATTTGTGCCGACGCGACGGTTATAGAGGCAGACGGCCGTCCGCCCCTACAGTTCAATCGGTACGACCTCGTCATCAACGTCACCAATCTTCCCAACACCGAAATGAATTCTATTCTTGCGGTTCGTGAAAATGGAACCGTTCTCTTTTTCGGAATGGGAACCTCATTCACCCAAGTCGCTCTCGGCGCGGAAGGGGTTGGAAAAGATGCCAACTTTGTCATCGGATCCGGGTATATCAAAGGGCATGCGGAACTCTCTTTGGAGATTATTCGAAAGAATTTGGCTCTGCGAAAATGGTTTGAAAAAAAATATTCGTCGTAGGGGCGAATCTTGTGTTCGCCCTAAAAATGTTCGCTATAGCTAAATTTTCAACAGTTTCATACTCCATGCAATCAGGGCGAACACAAGATTCGCCCCTACAACACAAGAGGAAATCATGAAACTCCCATACCTCAACAACACCGATCCACTCTACTTCCGCCGTTTCAAACCTTGGGAAAAAGTCACCCGCGAAGAATGGGAGGATTGGAAATGGCAAATGAAAAATACAATCACGACCGGGGATCAACTCCAGCAGATCATCCCGATCTCGGAGGAAGAAAAAAACCGGATCAATTCGACGTTGTCCAAATACAAATTTGCGGTCACCCCTTACTGGACTTCGTTGATCGATGAAAAAAATCCCGAATGCCCTTTCCGGCTTCAGGCGGTTCCGATGCCCGAAGAGCTGCATGTCTCGGCGGGAGAATTTGCCGATCCTTTGGGAGAAGATGTCGATTCACCGGTTCCGGGACTTACCCATCGCTATCCCGATCGTGTTCTCGTTCTGATCACGACCATCTGCTCTCTCTATTGCCGGTTCTGCACCCGACGCCGAATTATTTTGGATAAAGAAGGGCATCTGGAAAGAGGGCAGATGGAAAAGATTCTCGATTATATTTCTCATCATCCGGAAATACGGGATGTGATTTTATCGGGAGGAGATGCGGTCGTCACAGGAACTATTTTGGAAACCTGGCTAAAAGGATTGAGAAAAATTCCGCATGTGGAAATAATCCGAATCGCCTCGAAAATACCGTGCGTCATGCCAATGCGGATCACGGAGGAGTTGGTCTCGATCATCAAAAAATATCAGCCAATTTATTTTATGACTCATTTTAATCATCCCTATGAAATCACTCCGGAGGCAAAAGCAGCCTGCGCACGATTGGTCGACAACGGAATCCCGATGATGAATCAGGCGGTTTTACTTCGAAAAATCAATTCGCATCCGCTCATCCTAAAAAAACTGATGCAAGAGCTTTTAAAAATTCGGGTGAAACCTTACTACATTTATCAATGCGATCTTTCAGAGGGAATTTCCCACTTCAGAACACCGGTGGAAAAAGGGATCGAAACGATTGAATTTTTGAGAGGACATACTTCGGGCCTCGCGGTACCGGAGTTTGTCATCGATGTTCCGGGGGGAGGAGGGAAAGTCCCGGTCATGCCAAGTTATCTGATCAGCCAATCGGATAAAAATGTGGTTTTGAGAAATTATAAAGGAATGATCGCAAGCTATCCTCGTCCTGAAGAGGCAGATTGCGACTGCTCGACAGCAAAGGATGTTGAGAAAAGCATGGAAAAAGAGGAGAGTGGAATTGCAAAACTTCTCAGTCATTCAGAACTCAGTTTGGAGCCACATGAGATTTCCGGGAGAACAAAATAATTTTGTTTTTTAAAATGAATCAGTATATATCCTCCCCCTATCCGCTAATCTTTTAAGACGGTGGAAAGGAATCAAGAAAGCAAATTTTATTTTTCAATTCTTATGTCCAAACTCAATCTTGACCGCGATCAAATCGCCAACTGCCGTAAACTTGCCGAATCAATAGCCGAGCCGGTTCAGCGCTATATCAATTATCACAGCACCGTCTCCATTGAGCGTTCTGTCTTGAGACTTTTTGGAATTGAAGGGGCGCATGAGGGAATGCCGCTCGTGAATCTGGTCATCGACCGGATCGATAAGCGAAAACTAGCCAAAGGGATTTCCTGGTGGTTTTGCCGGGCAGTCGCGAACCATCCAAAACTTTCAGTCACCGAAGTTGCCCAAAAAATTGCCCAGGGAGAAATCAACCTTGAAAGTCAATCTGATATCCCGGCCGAACGGATCATCAAACTGGGGAAAGAGCTTGCAGCGAATGCCGAAAAGAAAATCAACTCAGTGGCGAAGCATCGAGAAAAACTGAAAAACAACTTTAGAAGAAAAACGGAAGGGCCTCTCAAATATCTGATCGTCGCAACCGGCAATATTCATGAGGATGTGATTCAGGCCCAGGCAGCGGCGGAGCTTGGTGCCGATATTATTGCCGTGATTCGGTCTACCGCTCAAAGCCTGCTCGATTTTGTCCCCGAAGGAATTACCACCGAAGGATTTGGCGGAACTTACGCAACCCAGAAAAATTTTCAGCTGATGAGAAAAGCACTCGATGAATCAACCCATAAACTCAAACGCTACATCGGTTTAACCAACTACTCTTCCGGACTCTGCATGTCGGAAATCGCCGTCATGGGCGCATTGGAAGGACTCGATTTTCTTTTAAATGATTCGATGTACGGAATTTTGTTTCGTGACATCAACATGAAACGAACGTTTACCGATCAGCATTTTTCAAGAATGATCTGCGCAAAGGCCGGAATCATCATCCAGACCGGAGAAGATAATTATCTGACAACCGCTGATTCGCATAAATATTGGTATCAGGTGCTTGCCTCCCAACTGATCAACGAAGAGTTCGCCAAGCGTGCCGGAATTCCGCAAAACCAGATCGCTCTCGGACATGCCTTTGAAATGGATCCAAGCCTCGAAGATTCGATTTTAATGGAGATTGCGCAGGCAGAGCTGGTGAGAGAAGTTTTTCCCTATTCACCCATCAAGTTTATGCCGCCAACAAAACATAAATCGGGAGATATCTTTTTCTCAAATCTTTACGATGGAATGTTTAATCTGGCTGGGGCACTGACAGGTCAAACAATTCAGCTACTCGGAATGTTGACTGAAGCAATTCATAATCCCTTTTTGATGGATCGATTTATTGCCCTGAAAAACGCGAATTATATTTTTAAAGGGGCGGCCGGCCTTGCGACAGAAATTCAGTATCAACCGAATGGAAAAGTGGTCCGCCGGGCAAGACAGGTTCTCGAAGAAACCCATCGTTTTCTGAAAAAGATTGAGCAATTAGGACTAATGACCGCGATTGAACAAGGTTTGTTCGCTCATATGCAACGCTCCAAAGAAACTGGAAAAGGGTTGGATGGGGTTTTTCAGAAAGATCGGAATTATTTTAATCCGTTTGAGAAGGAGAAAAAGACGGAGGAATAGAGAGAGAACTCCTCCTCTTAAGATTAAGAGGGGGAAGAAGAAAAAAAAATTATGAAACCACTCAAAGACTGGCTCTTCGGAGACGAAAAAACCGCAAAATACGAATCCCCCAAACCGGATTTGAAAAAACTCAAATCCTACGGCGATCATATGGGAGATGGAGCGGTGCAAGTCTCTTTTACACTTCCGATTCCTCTTTCGGTCGAGGCCAAAGAGGCGGCCAGACTTTATGCCGAAAGAATGGGATTGAAAAAAATCATTGTCGCATCGGCCGAGAAGATCGGGCCTGAGTTTACCTTTTTTGTCGTTTATGGTTATTCAGGACATTCAGTCGACTTTACCAAAATCAAAGTCAAAAAAGCGGAATTCGAAACGCTCGAATATGAGGAAATTGAGCAGTTCATCAGGGAAAAATTCAAAAGAAAAATCGTGATCGTCGGGGCAACCACCGGAAGTGATGCCCATACCGTCGGGATCGATGCGATCCTCAATCGAAAAGGGTTTGCAGGGAATCCCGGGCTTGAATATTGCCAGGGATTCAAAGTGATAAACCTCAGAGCTCAAGTTGAAAATAAGGAACTTGTAAAACTGGCCGCCTCTCACCAAGCCGATGCAATTTTGGTCTCGCAGTTGGTGACTCAACAAGATCAGCATTTAAAAAATTTGAAAGAGTTGGTGAAGCTACTGAAACAGGAAAAAAGCCTTTCGCCGCATGTCTTGAAAATTGTCGGCGGCCCACGAATGACTCATCCGATTGCAACACGAGCCGGTTTTGATGCCGGATTTGGCACTGGAACGGTGCCGGCGGAAGTCGCGAGTTTTATTGTGCAAGAATTGGATAAACGAATAAAAAAATAAACCCTATGATTTCTCAATATAAAATCATCCACCGAATTCGAATGAACCCATCCGACGCCCATTATGCCGGAAACCTCGTTTCCGGCGGAAGAATCCTGGAGCTCTTTGGAGAAGTCGCAACCGATCTCTGCATCCAGAAAGATGGAGATGAAGGACTGTTTCGGGCTTATGAATCGGTCGATTTTTTGGCCCCGGTTTATGCGGGAGATTTTTTGGAGATTCGTGGGGAGATAATCAAAATCGGGAACAGTTCACGGAAAATGAAATTTGAAGCGTATAAAGTCATCGAGGCTTCCCAAGATTTATCAAATATTTCAAAGGCAACGGTCTTAGAAAAACCGATTTTAGTCGTTCAAGCCATCGGAACCTGCGTCATAAAAAAGTAGGGGCGCAACGCCGTGCGCCCCTGTTGCACTACCAAGAACATCCATAATTTCCCAAAGCCTGCTTTGCCGTATCGACTGCTGTTTTACAGGCAACCTCCAAACTGGCTCTTCCGTCAGGACTTTGGGCCGCCTCTTTCCAGGTTTTTACCACCATCTCAAAGGAAGATTTCATCATTTCTCTTCCGGACTCTGGAACCTTCTCATTCATGCATTTTTGATATTTTTCGATATATTCATCGCACGCGGCAATCCCGATTTTATCTCCACTGACCGGTGCCGAAGAAGTCTGGTCGGCTTTCTTGCAAGCTCCCAAGGCAAGCAGAAGGAATACCGCCAAGCTGATCTGTTTTAATTTCATATTTTTCTCCTTGTTAAAAAAGTTAATCTTCAAAGTCTTTCGGTATAAATCTTCTTAAAATTGAAGTAAAATGAAATAAATGAAACCTCTCATCATCACAGCTGCTTTGGTCGGGGGAGAACTGACCCGGGAGAAACAACCTTACCTTCCGCTGACGCCAGAGGAAATTATTCAATCCGGACTCGAAGCAGATCAGGCAGGGGCATCGATTCTTCATCTGCATGTCAGGGATTCAAAAGGAAAACCGACCTGTGATGAAAAAATTTTCAGGAAAGTAATCGAGGGAATTCGAAAAAGTGCGAATCCGATTATTCAGGTTTCTACCGGTGGAGCGATTGGAGATTCAGAGGAGGAGCGCTTTCGCCCACTCGAAAGCAATCCGGAAATGGCGTCGCTGAATACCGGCAGCATCAATTTTGGGGAGGATGTTTTTTTGAATCCGCTTCCGTTCATCCAAAAAATGGCGGAAAAAATGCTTCAAAAAAAAATCCTCCCCGAAGTGGAGATTTTTGATACCGCAATGCTCGAAACCGCTCTCAACCTGATCCAAAAAGGGTTGATCCCCGCCCATGCCCATTTTCAGTTCGTTTTAGGAGTTCCGGGCGGACTTGCCGCCACCGAAAGAAATCTGAAATTTTTGATTGATGGAATCCCGGAAAATATTCATTGGACGGTTTCAGCGATCGGACGATTTCAATTTGCAATGTTGGAACTGGCGATTCAACTGGGTGGACATGCCCGGGTTGGATTTGAAGACAATATTTATCTCGATAAAGGAGTGCTTGCAAAAACCAATGCAGAGTTGGTAACTAAAGTGGTTGAAATCGCGAAAAAATATCATCGATCGATCGCCTCGGTAGAAGAAGCAAGGAAAATTTTAGAATTGTAGAAGAGAGGAGATAGGAGACAGAAATCAGGATATCGAATAGAAATTATCATTCTGATTTCTGTCTTCTGACTTCTAATTTTATGTCCGGCATCGGAATCATCCTCAATCCACATTCAAAAAAACATAAGCTCGATCCCGATCGGTTGAAACAGCTCGCCTTTATCGTCGGAGATAAAGGTTCGTGCAAAGAGACGAGTGATCTCGCGGATCTCCACCGGGTGGTTGAGGAATTCAAGACACGCGACATCGAAATACTGGCGATCGGTGGCGGAGATGGAACCAATCATGTCACTCTCACGACACTCATCAAAGTGTATGGCGAAAAACCGCTCCCGCGCATCACGTTTCTTCGTGGCGGAACATTGAATACGTTGGCAACCGCCTGCAACATCAAAGGTTCTCCCGAAAAAATTCTTTCCAATCTGATTTATAAATATCATGAGGATGAACCTCTGCCGGTCAAAGAGGTCGACATCATGAATATCAATGGAATGTACGGATTCATTTTCGGAACCGGTGTTCTCTACCGATTCATGCAAAAATATTATGAGGGGATTCCCTCTCCTCTTCGGGCAGCAACCACCCTTGTCCACTCGATCTGCTCGGCGATTGTGAATGGATCGATGGCGAGATCGCTGTTCGACCGATATGAGGCAGAGGTGACGGTCGATGGAAAAAAATGGCCATTCAAAAATTATTCAGCCCTGTATGCCGGCTCGGTTGATCAATTGGGGCTTGGGTTTAAGGTATTTCACTATTCCGGACAGATCGGCAAATTTCATGCGGTCGGATTTTCAACCCCTCCACGAAATATTCTGCGGCATGTGCCGCAAATGGCGATCGGATCTGCTTCTCAATCGGATGAGCTGATTGAACAACCTGCCTCTGAAATGGTGATGAAATTTGAAGAACCGCAAGGATATCTGATTGATGGAGATATGCTGGCTCCCACCTCTCAAATCACCCTCAAAACCGGTCCACGATTGAAAATTATTGTCGTCTGATTTTATCGAAAATTTTTCAGAAGGTTGTCTGTTTTTTTAATTCAGCCATGACCAGTTTCATATCTTCCCAAACCGGTTTTTTCATTTCAGGATTTCGAAGCAGATAAGCCGGATGAAAGGTGGAGATCAGTTGAATGCTATTTTCAGGAATTTCAAGATGAAGCGTTTGTTGAATCGTTGCGGAGGGCCAACCAAAAAATTTTCCGCGGATTTTGGTAATCGTTTCTTGGGTCATTAAAAGAGTCTGGGCCGGAACGTTTCCCAAACAGACAATCAATTTCGGCTGGATAATTCGAATCTGTTCAAAAAGATAGGGAGAACAGGCCTCCATTTCATCTTCCGCCGGTTTGCGATTTTCGGGAGGACGACTTTTCACAATATTCGCAATATAAACCTCTTCTCTTTTCAGCCCCATCGCCTCAATGATTTTGGTGAGAAGTTGTCCCGCTCGGCCGACGAATGGTTCTCCCTGCAAATCCTCATCCTTTCCGGGTGCTTCACCGACAAAAAGAATTTTTGCATCGGGATTTCCTGATCCGAAAACAGTTTGGGTTCGGGTGGAATGAAGCCGGCATAAAGTGCAAGCAGCGACTTTTGATTTGAGCTGATTTAAAAGATTTTCTTTTTCGGATCGGTGGACGGTTTTTTCACTCTTTTTTTGTTTCATAGGGGTCAAAGAAGATGAAGAAGTCACCGACTTTTCTGGAATCCATAAATATTCCGGGAAAATTCCGCTATCCTTCTTGCTCTCAAGAGAATAGATCAAGGGTTGAATCAATTCATTTTCAGGATTTGCCATAAAACTCCCACTCAATTCTCGAAATCCTGTACAATAGAAAGAGGACTTTTCCTATGATTTTTTATTTCTTTGTTGTTTTGATTTATTATTTTTTCTCTCCCTCCGATGCTTACGCTTGGGGGCCTGGAGCCCATCTGGAATATGCGCTCAATGCTCTTTCCCAAATTGCGCTTCTTGCTCCGGCGGTTCGATCTCTTCTCAAAAAATATCCAAATGATTTTCTTTACGGAAATTTGGCGGCCGATATTATTTTGGGAAAAAAATTCGCTGGCCAGCTTTATCATTGCCATCACTGGGAAGTCGCATTCCCGCTGATTGAACAGGCGGCCGATGAACGGCAAAAGGCGTTCATGTATGGTTACCTCACCCATCTATCTGTGGATACCGTCGCACACAACTATTTCGTCCCCTATTATATTATCAAAAGTTATGAAGCCTATACCCTTCGACACACCTATTGGGAGATGCGTTTTGATCTGAAAATGTCTCCGAAGGTCTGGACTGTATTGAGAGAGTTGGCGGAAGGAGATTATCACAAAAATGATGTTCTTCTTTCCCGTTCATTGAAAAAAGCGCTTTTTTCGTTTCGAACCAACAAGAAAATTTTTGACAGCCTCCTTCTTCTGCAACGAATGAATCGTTGGCAGAAAGCGGCACAAAGCATGGCAGCGAGATCAAGCTATCCGCTTCCGGATGAAGATGTGAACGAGTTCAGATCGCTTGCGTTTACCATGTCAGTCGATTTTCTGAAAAATCTCCAAAAATCGAAAGTGTTGCAGGCAAATCCAACCGGAAAACTGAAACTTCTTTATGCCAAAGAGATGGTGACCAAACTCAGAAAATACAGAAACCGGAATCTTCTTTCGAGTGAACAGGCAGATCAATTTATTGCCAAAGTAAAAAAAGCATTGAAAGAGGGAATTTATAAACCGGTTGAACTCCCCGATATTTACGACGTCATCTGACCTGTTTTCATCTTGACAGCTCTGGACAGCTTCGTTAGCTTGCACGCCAATTAATACTAAATCTTTGTTCAACCTTAACCGGTTAAAATCTTGTCTGTTTAATAAAGGAAAAAGGAGAAAAACCTTGGCTTCCAATCGATATCTATTTACCAGTGAATCTGTGACTGAAGGTCATCCCGATAAAATCGCCGATCAAATTTCTGACGCGATT
>CAZSRQ010000047.1:0-15870 GCA_964609335.1 uncultured Pseudomonadota bacterium | reverse complement strand
GAGGTGGGAAAAGGGAAAATTTCTATTTCAGAGTTAAAACAAATTCTAAAATCAAAAGACCGGAGAAAGGCTGGAATGGCTGCTCCGGCGAAAGGATTGTTTTTGGTCAATGTACAATACAATCCTCAGCCATGATATTGCGGGAGATTCAATTCAATGACGGCGAAGCCTTCAATTTTTTACATGACAATTTCAATCCCAATTTTATTTTAGTCGTGACAAAAATAAAAAAGGGTTTAGAATTGTCATATGCGTTACCTTGATCCTTTTATCTTAAGAGATCTTTCTAAAAAAATGATTTTTCTCTCAGGGCCTAGACAAACCGGTAAATCAACCTTATCGAAAAGTTTGCTAGATCGAAGTGGGATCTATTTAAATTGGGATATTCGGAAAGATCAAAAAATAATTCGGGAGATCGCGTGGCCTAAAAACGCGAGTTTAGTGGTGCTAGACGAGCTTCATAAATTTCATGCCTGGAAAAATTATTTAAAAGGAGTGTTCGATGAATATCGAAACCGGCCTCCCCTCTTGATTACCGGAAGTGCAAAACTAGATACTTTTCGACGCCAAGGAGATGCTTTGACCGGTCGATATTTCCATTATCGTTTGCATCCGATCGACGTTGCCGAGGCAAAAAAATTTTATCCAAAAAAGAAAGCGGAAGAAAGATTGGAGCATTTACTTCATACCGGAGGTTTCCCAGAGGCTTTCTTGAATCCGGAGGATAGTGAGCGTTTAAGGAATGATCGCTTTGACCTGGTTTTACAAGAAGATCTACGTGATTTAAGCAAAACCAATGCGCTTCGGGGGATTCAAAATTTGATTGAGCTTTTACGCGAACGGGTAGGAACAACCCTCAGCTTTTCGAATCTGGCTGAAGAGTTATCGGTCTCCGCTCCAACGATTAAATCATGGATTGAATTATTAGAACGCCTCCATGTAATTTTTCTGGTGATTCCCTATAGTCGGGGTTTTGCTCGGAGTCTTCGCAAGGAGCCAAAGATTTATTTTTTTGATTGTGCCGCTTCCCATGAAGAGGAGAATAACCGGGGGGCAAAGCTTAAAAATCTAGTGGCTTCCGCTTTACTCAAATTTTGCCATTTTCACCGCGATGTCAGCGGCAAAAATTTTTCTCTTCACTATTTTAGGGATCGGGAAAAAAGGGAAGTCGATTTTGTGATTACACTCGATCGAAAACCTTATTGGTTGATCGAAGTAAAAACATCGAATGATCAACTTCATCCCCCTCTCGAATATTTACATCAACGATCAAAACCGGCCGCTTCTTTTCAGCTAGTGCAAAAAATGGGTCGAGAAAAAGAGATTCGTGGAATATCGATTCTCAATCTGGCGGTTTGGCTGGATCAGTTGTTTGAAAGAGAAGTTTGAGTTTTTGAGCGAGAAAAAAATAGGTGAAAGAGTGGTGTTACTGCTCCGGAAAAAGGATTATTTTTGATAAAAGTCGTCTACTAAATTTTTCGAATTATTGATTGAAATCTCTGATCAGTTGGGCGAGTTCTTTCGGTTTTTCCCAATGAATCATATGACCGCAATCTGGAATTGTGATCTTTTTTGAATCTTGGGGAAAATGGCTTAATCGCTCGGTGATATCTTTCTCTGGATCAATCTCTGAAAGCCATTCGGGCATTCTTTCACTTTTTTCTCCCATGACAAAAAGGCATTTGGCCTGAATTTTTTTCCAGAAAGGAATGACCCCTTCCAGACGAAATAAAAACGGCTGGTTCCATTTATGTCTTTGATCAGAAGATAAGCGATACCCTTGAGCCGTTTTCTCAGTCATGCAAGGGACAATTGCATTTAAAACATTTTTTGGAATGCGAGGATGGTTTTCTTTCAGTCTTTCAACGACATCTTCTATCCGTTTATAATCCGCAATCGCCGGAGGTTTGAGGGTTCGCTCCAGCCATTGACGCATTACATCCGGAGCCAAATTGAGCGGCATATCTCGAACGCCAAAACCTTCGATATTTGTAAAATGGCTTACTTTTTCCGGATAAGTTCCTGCGTAGGCGTAAAGAATATTGCCACCCATCGAATGTCCTACAACTTTTACTTTTTCATTCGGTGCCAGCTTTTCAAATAGGACATGGGCATCTGCAATAAATTCGTAAAAAAAATAACCGAGCGGATTGGGTGTATGTTCCGATTTTCCAAAACCTCGAATATCCGGCGCAATGCAATAAAATTTGTCTTTTAAATATTCGGCAGCAAACTGAAAGCTTGCGCCTGTGTCCATCCAGGAGTGAAAGAAAAAAAGTTTTGGTAAGGAAGGTTCTCCCCACGTATAGAATTGGTGATCAATTGAATTGATCTTAAGCTTGAAGGATTTCATAAAAGGATTATATTAATACCTTTAATAACTTTAGCTCTTAATATTAAGTCTGTAAAAGAATTTTTGCAGTGAATTATTGAAGATAAATATGTGCTTGTTGTTTAGTCTTGAATTATTCAAATCACTAAAAGAATTTCCATGAGAAAAAACGAATGGAAAATCTAATAATTTTATTAAGAGGCTAAGCTTGCGTTGACAATTTCTCGCCATTCGCTGGTAGAGAAACGATCCCCCATCCAAAGCTCACCGTTTTCAGATGTTAGGCCGGCTAACATGAGTTGGCGAATTTCGACGGGGAGTACTTTTACCGTATCTATAATCTGTTTTTTATCGCTTTCATTTAGTCTTGGTAAGCTCAAATCGATTGCCGATCTTTTAGCTGCTACTACCTCGGGACCCATTGCACCTCTCACATGAACTTGAGCTGCGTAATAGCGGTTCCAAGCTAGAGGCTTAGCATTTTCGCTAGCCCCAGCCCCTGTGCCCCACCAACCACCTATTTTAATTCCTTTTGCACCACATCCAAAAAAGCCGATATCATCATAGGTGTTATATTGTAGTCTACCCCTATCACCAGCGTAGCCCTCAATCTCTTTACCAGCTCGATCTACTATTTTTGAGATAACCGGTTCGCATAATGAACTAAGTGTCTTCCTTATTATGTCATTTGCTTCACCAGGTTGAAGCATTTTAGAATCTGTTTTTAAGAAATCGGTTACCCCTTTCCACTCACCCGTTTTGGTTGCTTTAATAATTTCATTAACTAGAGTTGTTGCTCCTTGAAGGTTATGATCTCCTCCTCCATCACCTGCAGGAGGGATAAAGGTAGGGAGATTTTTGAGCATATCGGCTGCCCATTTTGGTGCTTTATCTCCTATAATAATTTTACCTAAATCTGTTGGCTGTAAAGCCGTGGTATCTACCGAATTCTCTCCCCCTCCTTGAATGCTGATAGCTTTTACTTTAGAGGCGGCAATTGTGTAAGTTTCTTCTCCTTTTGCACCTTTGACATGAACGATATAATTACCATCTTTTAATTCAATCTTTGCAGTATCATTGGGGCTTTCCAAATTAATGGTAACTTTTCCCTCAGAGCTAATCGAGTAATTGTTTACTCCCTTGTTGTTTCCAGTTTTTAAATCACCACCTGGGTTTGAGTGAAAAACAAGTTCTTCATCAAAACCTTGATAGGTGGCTGTTTTGCTTTTTTGGTCAACCGATTTTGGAGCTGTATCATCGGCATATTTTGAATTGACCGCAGAGACATCATTAGGATCCCTGTCATCGGCGTTATCTGGGCTATTCGGATCCCAGTTTGAACCTGTATCAGCGGTGGCCAATTGTGCATCAAGATCTTGAATATGTTTTTCAATATTCGCCCTGGCCGGGTTCCCTTGAGACATTCGCTCAAGCTGTCCTTCATACCTTGCTTTTTCGCGCAACAATTCATCTTTATTAATATTGGATGCCTGCTGAGTCGGATCGGATGGATCCGTTGGATCAATCCCATTTGCATCAAGTCCCGGAGTTGTCCAGTAATCGGGTGATGTTGGATCTGGTTGCTTTGGTTTATTGATTCCGTCTGTTGATGCCATAATTGATCCTCATTAAATAATTAATTAGCTTAAATAGTTTACTAACTTAAACTGTCCTGAAGTAAATCACGTGTTTGAATAGTATTTCGCTCTTCTCCTCTATTCTCCTTATCGTCATTCGAAGTACATTTTTCGATCCAGTTTTGTCTAACATCCGCTGGGATAAGTTTAAGAAGAGCTTTTAATTTTGCTGGATCACGTCCACAGGAAACATCCATCGCTTCGATGATTCCTCGAATAGTATCATTCGCATGGCCACGATCGAGAGAATTGAAATAAGTATTTACTGCATCCCAATCCTCTTTCTTGTTAGTACTCATTGCTTTCGCAACTAGATCAACACCACGATCTGCCTCATCTTTATGATGTTCATCCCCTGGGTAGTTTGCTTTTATCTTTGATATATCTAATGTGCCTTCATATTTTACACCCTTGGCATTGATCACTAATTTACCTAGTTTATCCGCGTCCACTCTGAAGACTTCAGGCTCACCGCCACCCGCTGGCGTGATAGTAACAATATATTTTCCATTTTCATATTTCACAGTGACTGTATCGCTTTGACTAGAGGGATTGATTGTGACTGTTCCTGAAGCAGTAACATCATGTGTTTTAACATCGTCGTCAAAGTTAGCATGCAAGTTCACATCCGCGTCTTTGCTATAAACAGCAATCTTGTTTCCAGCTTCATCAGTTGTGAAGCTAGTCACAGCAGAATCACCGTTTACTAGCGGAGCTCCTCCCTGTCCTCCTGGGCTGTCAGAAATGATTTTTATTTTACCACCACCATTTGTGTTAGTTACTTTCAGGGTATGTATATCTTTTCCTTTAAGATCACCTAAGAACTCTACTCGACTTGGATCTACATCAAAGTTCAGTTTTTTTGCTAATTTTGCATCTACTTCAATCACTTCTTTTTCATTTACTCCTTTTCCATTATCAGCTTTTGCATCTTCTTCATTAGCAAAAACATGAATCAAATATTTTCCATCTTTATATTCAACTTTATAATATTCACTATTGGAATTCGCTGTAATATTGACATTTCCACCTGCTCGAACGATGGTTCTTTGACCCGTTCCATCTTTTATGGGGGAGATATTCACATCTTTTCTGGTGTCATAAAGATCTGCTCCATCTTCAGTTCCGGTCGGTTTATCTCCTACGCGTTCAGAACCGCCCGAACCATCCGCCTCATTTTTATGTTGAGTGACGGTGACTTTCCCATTTAACTCCGCAGGTAGATTCATTTTCACCCTGTCAGGATTTGCCGCCTCGATTTTGAGTTTAAAACCTTTGCGATCGACGTCATGATAGATCATGGTTTTGGTTGAACCGTCGGCAAAGGAAACCTGCACGGTAATGGTTTTACTTGCTTGATCATACTGATAATTGACTTCACTGGCGTTATCCGGAAGGTAAATTCCATTATCGGTGGTCCAAAATTCTGCAGTGGTCGGTCTTTTGTCGTTCGGATCTCCACGATCAACAATGACTTTACTTTGTGAACCGGTTCTATAGAAAAAATGTTTTTCGGTTTCGCTATGAGCGGTAGAGGTTGGGCGTTGATTGGCCTGAAAGCCGATGGGGGCAGTATCTGCGGTTGGATCCCATCCGCTGCTTTCCGGAAACTCTGCGTGAAGCATATCTAAGGCTTGTTGTAACCACTGTTTCTTTTGAGCCAAGGTTCCACCATGAACATCTCCACTTTCAAGATCATGCTGAATTTGTTGAATATAATTGACAAGATAGCCTTTTCTATCAGCCCCACCGGTTTCATCGGTTCCACCGGTTTGGTGATTGCCATCGCCGACACTCAATCGGTTGGTATCGCTGGTATAGGCTAAACGGTTATTTTCAGATGTTCTTGAAATCTCACTCATGGCTTTCTCCTCTTAATTAGTTTATAACTAATTGTTTTTATTATATTTTATTTCAAACTTCCATTCAGGATCCGCAGCTTTTAAACGCTTTTAATCTACTAATAGTTATTATCGAAAAAAAGACTCTTTAAAGTTGTGTATTTGTTTAAAAAAGTTTTAATTTTTCTTAACCACTCAGTTTTTCTTAGATCATTGTCATTCCCGCAGGCTTTTAAGCGGGAATCTCCCTTATCCAATTATTGAGTAGGGGGATCCCCGATAAAAGCACTCGGGGATGACAATGTCTATTTTGGGGCTCTTAGCAATTACCATTAAAAATGAGTTACTTAATTTGACCGATTTTATTCATCATGTTAACGAAATCAAATGATTAATTACATCCGCAAAGAGATTCGTCAATTGAAAGGATATAATTTATCCTCTCATCCGGAGGCGATTAAATTAAATCAAAATGAAATTCCTTATGATGTTCTAGGCTCAATCAAGGCGAAAGTGCTCGAAAAGCTGATTTTGGTCCCCTGGAATCGATATCCTCTCCCACAACCTTATCATTTGAGAGAAAAGCTCGCCGAAACGCTTGGCTGGCCGGCTGAGGGAATTTTGATCAGCAACGGCTCGAATGTGCTGATTCAGGCGATTTTGCTCGCCACTTCCCTGGAAAAACGGGTTTTAACGCTCGATCCGACCTTCTCCTTATATGAGATTGAGGCAAAAGCACTCGGGAATAAAGTCGGTCTCGTTCGTTTGAAAGAGAATTTTGCGCTTCCGAAAGAGACGTTTTTGAAATCAATGGAGAATTATCCTCCTTCGCTGGTTTTTATCGCTAACCCCAATGCACCGACCGGCAATCTCTTCCCGAAAGAAGACCTTTTAGAAATTATTGAAAAAGCTCCCTGTTTGGTCGTGGTGGATGAGGCTTATTGCCAGTTTGCCGACTATAATCTGCTCGACGAGCTGAAAAACCATAAAAATCTGATTCTTTTGAGAACTTTCAGCAAGGCGTTTGGAGTGGGAGGGGTTCGAATGGGGTTTGCCTTGGCAGATCCGGAAATTGCGGCGGAGATTTCGAAATTGCTTCTTCCTTATTGTGTCAGTGGCGTTTCAGAGATTATTGTCGAGGCGATTTTAGAGCATCCCGAAGTGGTTGAAAAAAATGTCAACGAGATCAAGCTGGAGCGAGCCACCCTTTATCAAAGTCTGGCGAGTATGGACGGGGTGAAAGTTTATCCATCCCAAACCAATTTTTTGATTTTTCAGGTCGAGAACGCCGCTTATCTTTTTGCGGCACTTTTGAAAGAGGGGGTGTTGGTGAGAAATGTTTCCAGCCTCCCTTCACTGCCGAATACACTTCGTGTGACCGTTGGCAATCCGGAAGAGAATCGTACTTTCATTCGGGTGCTAGATAAAATTATGAAGGAAGTGACGGATGTGACGAGGTAGGGAGAGGAGAGGGGAGATATAGAATAATAGGTCACTGCAAGGATGTCCCTCCCTTTGAAAAAGGGAGGTTAGGAGGGATTTAGTGCAACCAAGTCTTAAGAAAACTTGAACTCCTAGCATTAAATCCCCCTTAATCCCCCTTTTCAAAGGGGGAGACTATCGTTAAATACTTAAAAATACTTATTCTCCTGTCTCCTGTATTCTGTCTCCTAAATTCTTCTTCTTTCACCCCACCACTTTAAGTGGACTTTTCGCCGATTCAATTTCAATTTTTTCTCCACATTTTATTTTCAGACAGACATGGGCGCCGTCAATAAAAATTGCTGCTTTTCTCATCGTGGAGATGATCGTCAGCTTTTCGGAACGGTTGAGAATTTTTTGTTTGAGCCTGAATTTTTTCCCCCGATGTGAAAAAAGTTCTCTCACGACGAATTGAAATTTTGGGGAGGTTCGATAAAGAATCTTTCCTCCAGCCGATTTGATGGCGGCAGTTGAACCGCTCGCGGTAGAGATCCAGATGCCTGACGACTTTTGTTCTTCGACTGTTTTCCCAATCTTGATTTTATAACGGGCGGTTCCGGCTGGAACTGGATTAGTAAAAAGAATATCGTTTAAAACAAGAGGTTTGATTTTTCGTTTGTTCACTTTGATTTGCAATCTTTCCAAAAGAAGTGTTGAAACTTTTTTTTCCAAAATTTTCAGGATTGTTTTTTCAAATTTTTTTCTATCGGTTGAACAATAAGCCCCGACGCTGACTTGGGGAGCGGAATTCACCCCCAATAATAAATGATGCGGTTCTGCAAAGTGGGAAGCATGAAGAAAAGTTCCATCCCCTCCGACTGTAATAATCAGATCAAAATTTTGAGTGGTTTTTAAACTTCTTCTGGAAACTTGTTGGAACTGAATTTGATATTTTTTTAATATTTTTTGAACCGTTTTAAGAGTTTTTTGATGTTCAAAACGGAAAGGGGAGTTGGGATGTTCCCATTTTTTGTAGACGACTAAAGCTTTTTTTATCGAAGATGGTTTCATTGGTTTGTTTCTAGATCCTCATGATAACGGGATCTGTTCGTACGGTCGTGTAGGGGCAAAGAATTTACACTATCAATAGCAAAACGGCTCTAAATAGAACGGAAATGCATTGACCCTACTTTGGCTTATCATTCAGATATAACCTTTTCTGCAAAATAAAATCGATGACCGATTCTGGAAGAAAAGATTTTAGATTTTCTCCTTTTGCAATCGCTTTCCGAATCTCTGAAGAGGAGATGTTCGGATAAGAAGATGGTTCATAGCCGGATCTGGGAATTTTAAAAATCGAAACCTTTTTTTCAATCTCCCCAAAATTTTTCCATCTCTTTTTTTCTTGAAGCAGATCGGTTCCAACTACAAGAGAAAAAGAATGATTCGGATATTTTTTTACGAGATGGTTGATTAAGTCGATCGTATACCCGTGAGGAGAATTTAGCTCTTTTTCCACTCGGCATATTTTTATTTTTTTTCCCAGCACTCCAAAGGCGAGAGAGCAAAGTTCGATTCGGTCTTCAAAGGAGGTTAGCTTTTTTTCAAAGGGGTGTTTGAAACTTGGAAGAATCCAGACTTCATCAAACTGATCGGATTCAACCAGCTTTTTTGCTACGGCGACATGGCCAAAATGGGGAGGATCGAACGAACCACCAAAAAGGGCGATTTTCATAGAAGCTCTTGTTCTTTATAAAAGAAGGGATTAAATTTATTTTTGCATTCGCAGCTTAAAATCGTTATATTGAAAAAATACCCTGATTTCCATCTTAAAAAAGGAGAAAATATGGCCGATGTTTTGGTAGTTGCTTCAAAGATAAAAAAATATATTAAAGACAAATCTCAGATGAGTACTTCTGCCAATACCCTGGAAGTTCTCTCCAATATTATTCGATCTGTTTGCGATAAGGCGATTGAAAATGCGAAAGCTGACGGACGTAAAACGGTGATGGATCGGGATATTCCGACTTCTTAATTTTTGATTTTTAAGGGAGGGATTTAAAATTTAAATCCCTCCCATTTTTTTGTTTCATGAAACTGTTTCGTTCTAAAACTCTCACCACTTTAATTTTTTGTCTGATTACCCTCGGACAAGGATATTCTTTTGGCTATCTGTACGATCTTTACATCCAGAAAAGTTCTTTTGGTATTGATCAGTCAAGTTCAAGTCTTTTGAGCCAAAACCCAAAACAGCTCATTGTTTGTAATGAAAAATGGAAAGTCGCTCTCTCTGAAAATCCTCTTCCACAAAAAACTCATCAAGAAATTCTCAGTTTTAAAACAGAACCTTTTTTACCACGATTAATCGCTGTCAAAAATCCGGTTTTTCTTTCAGAATCATTGATTCAAAAAACTGGTTTTATTTCTTCCTTTCGTTTGGATCCTGAAACACCTCCTCCGCGGGTTTAAATTTTTTCTACCGAATTCAATTTCTTTTGTCGTTGAAGGCTCTGGATCGTTTTGCATTCAACGCATTAGATCTCTTGCGTAAATCCAAATTGATGGTTCGACTACGCTCACCATGTCCCACTTTTACCCAATTGGGACACCCTGAGCTTGTCGAAGGGTCACTTTGGATGATTTACGCAAGAGATCTATTGTTTATTTTTTTACTTTTTTTTCTTATTTAAAAAAGATCGAAAGCCAATTTTTATGAAACAAAAATTTTTCATGATGCTTCAGCTCCGATCGGTTGCCTTTCTGGGAGTTTTCTTAGTTCTTGGGATCACTCAATGGCAAAAGCTTTATCCGCTTTCTCCTTACAGTTGGTATCTTTGGTGCGGCTTTGGAATCAGTAATTTTATTCTTATTCTTTTAAGAAATAAAATTTCAGAACGCTTTTTTGAAAGAGCTGTTTTTTTTCTGGTTTTGATCGATTTGCTTTATCTCACTTTGCTTCTTCTCTGGAACGGAGGATCCCACAATCCATTCGCCATTCTTTTTATTGCAATCACCAGTACCGCTGCTCTGATTTTGAATAGGCGATTTTTGGTTTTGACGATTCTTTTTGCGCTCCTCTGTTTATGGCAGGTTTATCGAACACCCAACGCATCTTCTCCTTCTTACGCTATGCATGAAATGCATGAGATGCATGATGACTCCCTTTCTCCATCGAACCACGAATTTGAGTTTCATTTGCGGGGGATGTGGCTCGCAAATTCAATTGCAGTGATGGTTGTAAGCGTTTGGATTTATCGACTTCGTCGAGAAAATGAGAAGATCAGTGAACGTCATCAAGCGTCCGAAAGAATTCTCGCCCAGATCGAGCGAATCGACTCGATGGGAAGAATGCTTGCCTCCACGGCACATCAGCTCAACACCCCTTTGGGAACCTTGCAGCTGGGGGTCAGCGAGCTTGCCGATGAAAAAAAACCTTTGAGTGAAACTGAAAGAAAACAGTGGCTCGTCGATCTTCAAAAGGGGTTGACGCAGATCACCGATTTATTTTCAACCCTTCATCATCCGGAAAACAATTTTTTCCGTACCGAGTCGAACCTTGATTTTTCCGAATATGTGGAAACGATTGCCAAAAGATGGGCTTTCACTCGCGGAGCTGAGATTCGCTTTCAAAGTGAACTTTCTTTTAAAAGCCCCGACTCTCTTTTAAGAGAGATGGGAGCGGTTTTGGAAGCGATTTTCGAAAACGCCTATGATGCAAAAAAAAATGAAAATCTTCTGGTGATTCAGATTCATCTTTTTCAAGAGAAAGAATCGATTGGTTTATCGGTGCAAGACAATGGAGTTGGAATGAACTCTGAAACAGTGAATCATGCGATTGAACCGCTTTTCACCACAAAAAAATCAGGAACAGGTCTCGGGCTCTATCTCGCCCATCGATTCGCTCTGAAATTGAAAGGAGAACTTAAAATCAGTTCGACTTTGGGGAAGGGAACCACGCTTTCCTTCTCTTTTCGAAAGGATCACCTCTCATGAAAAAACTTTTGATTGTCGAGGATGATGAAATTTTTGCAGCCAGTCTCGTTCGAACTTTTTCACGAAGAGGATATTCCTGTTACCTCGCCTCTTCGTGCGAAGAGGCATTCGATTTGGCCAAACAACATTCTCCCACCCATCTTTTGCTGGATTTGAATCTTGGAAATGAGACGACTCAAACTCTCATTCCCCAACTTCGATCGTTGCTTCCTGAATCGATTCTGGTGGTTCTCACCGGATATGGAACGATCCCTTCGACGGTTCAGGCGATCAAAGAAGGGGCAAATCAATATCTCTGCAAACCGACCACTCCGGAGTTGATCGAAAAAGCTTTCGAAGAAAATTTAAGCTTTCTCGCTGATTCGAATTCTCTTTGGGAGTTGGAGCAGGAGCATATTTTAAAGGTTTTGGAACAGTGCGGTGGAAATATATCCCAAGCGGCAAAACAGTTGGGTCTTCATCGTCGAACGCTTCAACGAAAAATGAAGAAGTTGAACTCTTCTTGATCTGCGGCATTTTGCCGCAGCTTCTGCGACTATTCACCTAATTGCATTCCCGCAGGATTTTTTGGATGAAGTCTCTAAACAATTCTACGAAGGAGAGAGACCATGTCGATTCAATTCAGTTCAGTTGAAATGAAAAATATTCCTGCCTGCAATGGTATTCAAAAAGTGACTATCGATGGCGAAGAGTTAAATAAGCTCCGTAAGCTTCTCCCTGAAATTATGGTGGGAGGTAATGATTCAAATGATGGATTGGCAGAAATCGTTCAAGCGGTAAATGAGCAGGCAAGAGATCAGCAAGTAGATCCCGCTTCCCAAGCGATGGCTCTGCATACCATCGCGGTGAAAAGATGGATCGACTTTAAAGATCTTACAGGGAACCAAACTCATTTCACTCTGTTTGATCAATTAGCTGCTTATCATCTTCAACCGCATGTTTCTGAATGTCGAATCAATGATGGCAAGCATCCAGCTTGTAACTTTTCTGCTCGTTCTTCGAGAGCTGCATCTCCCGATCTTTTTACTAATCTTTCACTCATTAACGGTGCTTTAAATCAGTCAAGAACAAGTCTTCAGTTTTATCTCATCGGAAAAATTACTCGAGAAGTCGGTGCATGTGCATTTTTTGGAATTCATGAAGGGGTAGTTGCTTTGACGATTAAAGATGCTCAAAAGCTTTGTCAAAAAAGTAATCATGCTGGACATCATTAAATATGAGACGAAGAGAGCAGATTGAGCGAAGTCTATTTCTGGTAACCCGCTGTTTTCAGGTTGCTCCAAAGCCGGTCGGCTCTGACTCTTCTCCCAAAGGTTCGTTGGCGGTTGATCCGTCGGATGACGATGGAATTGGAAGTCTCGGTTCTTTGCGCACGACAACAGAAACACCAAAGTCAGAAGAGAAAGGGGTTGGCGGGAGTCGTTATTCTAAATCAGAGGATCAGAAAGGTAAAAATCAGCAAGATCGAAGCGGGGCGCTGACTCAATCTTCGAAAAAGTTTTGCCCATCCTGTGATCAAGCAGCCGCTCTTTCTTCAGACAAATCGCTCGCGAAGACGATTGCCGAAAGCAGAAAACAGCAAGAGTCGCTCGCCAAAGAAAATCCTTCAAAAAAATCTTCTGAAACGACACCGAAAGAAACAAAAACTTCTTTATCTTCAACTTCTCAAACAAAACCTTCGACAGGAACAGCGCAAGATTCGCGTTCTGCTTTCAATTCAAATTTTTCTTTGAAAACAGATTCGAAAGGAAAGAATGATTCAGCTCCATTGTCTCATCGTGATCCTCCTTCGAGTCAGCTTTCTGCTCATCGTCGAAACGAAATAAAAGAAAAAGAACGAGCCTCTTTCTTTCGAGAAGCTCCCCATCCCGAAGAAGCGGGAAGAGGGGGAGAGGCAAGAAACGCTCCAAGCTATCCTTTGAGAGGTAAATCGAGTCCCACGACTGGTAAAGGGGATGCTCTCGCTTATTCCGAATCTTCAAAGAGCGGAAAAACAGGAAAGAGTGCAGAGGCAAAAATCCTAGGAGAAGCGAAAAGTGCGAGTGCGAACTCTTTCTCTTCGATCTTTGCCAGAGTAAACAGTCGTGGATTGTCAGCTCAAAATAACCCACTTTTATTTAAGAATGGGGTCGCTCTTTCTCCCAATCTTGCCGGGCTTTTAGAACTCTTGAATTTAAATCCCAAAAATGCCCTCTCGCTCGCACTGGCTAAAATTTTGAATGGAGATGGATTCAATCCTGAACATCTCTTGTCTTTCATGGGATTTGAAGAGGGGAATCTTGCACCGATGAAAGAGGTTTCGGGGTTTCCATCGAATTTTTCTCTGTTTTCGAAAATGAATCCAAACTTTAAATTGCCGAATCTATTGCAGCAATTTGAAAAGAAAATGATGCAGTTCACAAATTTATTGCTCGGTAGCTATTTGTTGAAAAATATCACTCCTGAAGAAGAAATAGTCTTGCAAACCGAACTGGCTACGCTGATGAGAGCGCAACAAGAAAAAACAAAAAAAGAAACCGCCAAAAAACCGAAGAAAAAAAACGGGATTTTTCAGATCAGAGAAACCGAAGATTCAGAAATGGATCAGAATTACTCGATCCCGATCGTAGAAGAGTGGTTTGAGGGGAAAAGCGCTACGACTTAACGGGATGTACATTTCAAAGTATTTCTTTCTGTAAAGAATCTCTCGGTACGGCTCAATTAGTAACGCTCTGCGTAACAACTTTATGGAAAAATCAATGATCAATCGTCAAGAAGCACTTTCTTCGTTTTTTCATTTAGGGTAAAGAGAAGCTTATTCCAAACTAAAGCATTCAGGAGAATGATATGAAACGACGAGATCGGGTGCGAGAAAAGTTTCTCTTCGCGACCCGCTGTTTTCAATTGGCTCCGACCCGACCGGGTGCAAATCCAATCGATCAGGCGCATGGCCATTCCCATGAAGGGGGAGCCGATCATTTTCATGTCGTCGATGAAAAGAGCGGTAAAACGCTTACCTTTAAAAATAAAGAAGAACTTGAAAAACATCTTCAGGCGAACCGATCAGAAGTCAAAGTCGGAAATAAAGAGGAGTTTTTAAAACGGATCGCTGAACAGCGGAGTGGAAAAACGAATGCTTCGACAACCGAGAATCAGCCGGCGGTTGCTTCTCGTCCATCGACTCCTCCTCCAGCCGCTTCTCAAACAGCCAAACAAGAAAAAAGTTCCTCTCATCCGAACAACTCTTCCACTTTTGTAAAACCAAGTCCGGCGCAAACTTCAAGCCGGGCTCAGCAAGCAGCGGTAGCGCAAGAAAGAGGGTTGGTTCAACCTTCAAAGAATTTTTCTCCCGATTCATTTTCTTTTTTTAAATCCGGTTTGCAGAAAGATTTAAAATCTGGCGAAGCTGCAAAAGCGAATCCTCAAGCGTTTCATCCCAAAGATTCTCATTCGACTCCTCCGGATTCGATTCGACAAACGTTTGTCGCAGCTCCAAAGCAGGAGGTTTTACCAGAACAGTTGATGGAAAAAATGGGGGAGGTTTTGGGTTTTTTTGCGCATTCTGAAAAAGGTTCTTCGGTCTCAACTGAAAAAAGACTTTTCTTTTCTGGCGGAACCGCTTTTTTGGCGCGGATGAATCCGCAGGTTCAAGGTCGTCTGCTGGCTCTTGCCGGGTTGATTCAAAACTCTTCTTTACTCAGTCGCTTGCCTGCTCCTCTGCGCGGAATGGTCTTATCATTGGGAAATGTGAACGGTTCGTTGGGCTCTCTCTTTTTCCCGAAATCGTTTTTGCAACGGTTTTTGGCAGGGCTTCAAAAGTTTTTTGATGCGAGAGGCGTTGCTGCCAATATTCATCTCAATCCGCTCGAGCCTGAAAAAATTCCGGAAGCGATGAGGAAGTTGCTCCAAAAAAATCCTGAGCTTCAATCGCTTCTTTCTCTCGTCGGATTGAAACCTTCGGCTGTTTCGGTCTCTTTTTTAAAACAGATCGAAAAATCGCTTTTGAAATTTCTTGCGTTGTTTTTGAATCCGCTTTCTTCTGAGCCATTCGTTGAAAAAATCGATGAGGCGGCGTTGCAGCAGCTGGGGGTTTTGATGATGATTCAATCAAGCAAGTTGAAGAAAAAACGGAGATCCAAAAAATCCAAAAAGAAGATGATCGATCGATTGACCGAAGTGTTTGAAACAGAGTTTGAAGAAAACTTTTCTGATTCTTCTGCGACGTTTGCGATGGTAGAAGAATGGGTAAAAAGCAGTTCAAAAATTTAAATGGGGGATTTTTATGTGGCAAATTGCGTTGCTTGCGATTCCGTTCATTGTCTCAGCTTGTAACCGAAACGATTCCAAGCCGCAGCTGGCTGAGCCAACTCCGAATCCTTCAGAAACATTTGATATGGAGGATTCTTGCTCTACTGAATCACCGATTGTCAAAAATAGCTACTCCGAATTCGGTCAATTAAAGCAATTATTGGATGGAAATAAATATTCAATTAAAGGAAATGAAATTGTCGTTGATCCTCAAGGAAAAGATATGAGCGAAATTGTCATGAGAGGTTCATTTCCAGCGGGAATCCATTTTTCCGAGCCGATTCAATCAAGTTTAAATCAATTACAAGGGAGGGATTTCTATTTATGCAGGAAACAAGGCGATTCGAAACCGGTTTCA
>CAZSRQ010000046.1:0-15942 GCA_964609335.1 uncultured Pseudomonadota bacterium | reverse complement strand
GTTGGGCACTTTTGCAACTCAGGCAGGTATCTCGCAGATTGATATTGTAATTTTTGCAGAAAGGACAAAGCAAAACCTTGTCGAAGAATTTTTTTTCCAGGCAGTCTCGTTCCGACAGGATGTGCAGATCTGAAATTTCAAGCCCATGCTGTTTTTCAAGAAATTTTCCGGCAAAAGGATAGTGATAACCATTTTGCGATAAAATATCATAGCTTGGATCAAGACTCGACATTTTGGCTTTTTTCATCTCTTTGAGCAGATTGAGCCGCCTTTGATCTTCTGCAGATAAAACAGTGTTCCTGGAATTTTGCCGGGGAATGAGAGGTTGTTTTGATCTTCTGAGAACCGATTCAATTCGGGCAACCAATTCGTCGGCATCGTACGGCTTCGTGATGTAATCATCGATTCCCATCGTAAGAGCCCTGATTTTATCGCTTTGGGACTGTTTTGCGGTGAGCATGATGATTGGGATAGATGATCGACCCTCGGAGTCCATCAGTTTTTTCGAGACTTCATAGCCATCCATATCGGGCATCATGACATCGAGCAAAATCAGATCAGGCTTGTGTTGTGAGCTGTATTCTAATGCGGAAGAGCCATTTAAGACATAATGGGTCTGATAACCGGAGGCTTGAAGTCGATCCTGAATCACTTCACAGACATCCGGTTCGTCATCGACAATCAAAATATGGGAAGAGCTGGTCATATTTCTTCCATCTTTAAGAGTACGACATTTTGCTATGAATCAGTTGTCATGAGAATTGTTCTGAGAATTTTCACATAATTTTTTCACAGTTTCACTAAAAAATTTTAGTTTATTTTTAAAATCCAAATTTGATTGGGCAGCTTTTCTGTTTTAAGGTATAAATACTCAAATAAACCCATCATGAAAATACTTGTCACAGGCGGAGCCGGTTTCATCGGTTCCCATCTTGTTCAAAAGTTGCTTGAACAGAACTTTTTCGTTTCGGTGATTGATAATCTTTCGACCGGAAGAAAAGAGAATGTTTCCCCTTTTCTCGAAAATCCGAATTTCCAATTTTACCATGATTCGATCTTCAATCATCCTCTTCTCGATTCCCTGATTGCCAGAGCCGATCTGGTTTTTCATCTCGCCGCTGCCGTCGGGGTAAAGCTGATTGTGGAAGATCCGATTCGTACGATTGAGACGAATATTTTGGGAACTGAAGCGGTTTTGAAATCTTCCCTGAAACATCACAAAAAAACATTTCTTGCCTCGACTTCTGAAGTCTATGGAAAATCGGAGCAGATTCCCTTTAGCGAAGAAAATGATCTGCTGTTGGGTCCGACCACAAAAAGTCGCTGGGCCTATGCTGCCTCGAAAATGATCGATGAGTTTTTGGCTCTTGCCTATTTCAAACAAAAACAGCTTCCGGTGGTGTTGATGAGATTTTTCAACACCATCGGCCCGCGTCAGGCAGCGCAATACGGAATGGTGGTTCCCCGATTTGTAGAACAGGCGATCCGAAACGAGCCACTGACGGTTTATGGTGATGGAGAGCAAACCCGCTGTTTTTGCGATGTAGAGGATGTCGTCGAGGCGATGATGAAGCTGATGAAATCGGATCGGGTGATTGGCCAGGTTTTCAATATCGGTTCAAATGAAGAGATCTCAATCAATGAGTTGGCAAGAAAAGTGATTCATCTCGTTTATCCGGCAAAGAATCAGGAAGAGATCGAACAGCAGATCAGGCATTTATCTTATCAAGAGGTTTATTCAGAAGGGTTTGAGGAGATCAAAACACGGAGGCCTGACATTCAAAAAATCAAACGATTTGTGGGATGGGAATCCAAAACCTCTTTGGAAAAGACCATCCGAAAAATTATCCAGAGTAAAAATCCTACATTCTGATTTTTTTTATCCTCTCTTCCTGCGAATTCTCAAACGCTTGGGCGAGAAGCTTTTCAGGGTCTTTTCCGTCTGTGGGATAGGTGACAGAGCCGATCGAAAAGCAGGGGATAATACTCAAATTTTCTTTCCGGCATCGGAGCTTTTCGAGCTCTTTTGCCACTCTTTGCCGGATTGATTTTGTCTCTTCCGAAGCAATGCCTGAAAGCAGAATGAGATACTCACTCGGAGAGGAAAAGAAGACTCCATCCTCTTTTCTGAGAATATGATTTCGCAATCTTCGTTCTGTTTCATCGAAAAGAGTTTTCAGCGATTCTCTTCCGAGTTGTTTTTGAATCATCGCTTCATTCACCAGGGATAAAACCAGAATGCTGAAGATTGATCCGTTTTTTTCCGCTTCATGGATCATTTCAATCAGATTCGTTCGCACCTGGATTTCATCCTGGTATTGGGGAAGCATGAAAAAAAAAGAAATGCCATTTTCGTCCCTGTTTTCCACTCCGATTTTTCCATGATGCTGTTCGAGAATCGCCTTGCAGATCGCCAACCCGAGCCCGGTCCCCTTGTATCCTGCTCCGCCAATCGGACGATTGAGCTGCTCGAATTTGTTGAATATTTTTGCCATCGATTCTTTCGGAATCGGAGGACCATCATTTTCAATCGAAAAACGGAGATGGGGGTGAGAGTCGCAGGAAATATTTTTTGGAGGTTGTCCAGTGGCAGGGGGCTGTCTGATCGACACACTGATCTGGATTTCACTTTTGGCAAAACGGATCGCATTGTTCAGGAGATTGTATAAGAGTTGGGTGAAAAGATCCGGATCGACGTAAATCTCCGGTAATTCTTCGGGCAATCGGTTGATAATCGACAACTGGTGGCCTTTGGCGACAATCTCAAATCCACGAATGACTTCCTGAAGCAGAGCAGCCGGATTGAGGCGAATTCTATGAATCTTCGCTCTTCCCGATTCGAGTCTTGAAAGGTCGAGGAGATCATCGATCAGTTGGGAAAGTCTTTCGACATTGCGGTTTGCGGTTTCGATCACTTTGGACTGTTTCTCCGAAAGGTCGCCAATCACCCCATCTTTTAAATTGCTCAACGCCCCTTTCAAGATAGAGAGAGGGGTTCTCAGTTCATGGGAGACGGTGCTGACAAAGTCATCTTTCAGTTTTTCCAGACGTTTTCGATCGCTGATATCGTGAATGAACGCGTTGAGACGGTAATCGTTTCCGAAAGGCAATGCCCAGAGGGTCAGTTCGACCGGAAACTCTTCTCCCCCATGACGTAGAGCGGTCATTTCAATCCTTTTTTTGAACATCGGGCTTTCACCGGTCCGGATGAAATGCTGAATTCCCTCCTGATAAAAATCCCTGAAACGGGGAGAGACAATCCATTCGATAAAAGATTGGCCGATCGCCTGTTCTTTCGTCCAGCCAAAAAGGTTTTCTGCCTGGCGATTCCAGTCGGTAATCATCCCTTTGGAGCTGATTCCGACAAAGGCATCATTCGCTGTTTCAATAATCATACGACTTTGCTCGCGGGTAATCCGGAGAACCTCGCCGGTTTTTTCCCTTTGAAAATTGAACAGGGGTGGCAGGGGGTTCGATTTCAGATCATTTTTGTCATCCTGAAAGAAGAAGAGATGCCATCCGATAAAAACGGTGAAAGCAAGCGAGATCCACAAGATTTCAACGAGAAGGAACATTGGCAATCCATCCTTTTAAGAGGGGTTTACCTTGGATATTTTATATTATTTCCTCTTGCTATTCTATAGAGAGTTCGATATTTGGGTAGAACTTTTTTCTTCAAGAAGTGGGCTAACCTTAAGCCCACTTTTTTTTTGAATGCAACCAATCGATATTGAAAAAATTGAATCTGTTGTAGAGCCTGTCGTTCGATCCAAAGGATATGAGCTGGTTGCCTGTGAGTGGCTATTTGAAGAAGGAAGAAGAATTTTGAGGGTATTTATCGATAAAAATGAAGGAGTGAATATCGATGACTGCTCTGAAATTTCGTACCTTTTGAGTCCTCTGCTCGATGTCGAAGATTTGATCCCGGGGAATTATTCGTTGGAAATTTCGTCCCCTGGTCTGGATAGGCCTTTAAAAAAGTTGGTCGATTTTGAAAAGTTTGCAGGAAACAAAATACGATTGAGAACCAAAACCCCGGTGAATGGGAGAGGCAATTTCAAAGGGGTTCTGAAGGGAATTGAAGGGGAAGAGATTTTAATCAAGGTTGATCAGCAGCTGTTTCGTATTTCTCATCCCAATATTCATAAAGCAAGAGTCGATGTCGACTGGGATGAATTTTTAAAAAAGAAAAAATGATTAAACAGGGAGTCTAATCCGATGCCACCAAAAAGAAAAAAAACCTCCAAAGAGGGGGTAAAGTCAATGTTCATCAACCTGAATGCTGTTTTAGAGCAGGTTGGAAAAGATAAAGGGATCCCCAAAGAGGTTCTGATCGAAACCGTTGAATCTGCGATGCTTTCAGCAGCGAAGAGAAAATATGGTCCAACCGCGGAACTCGAAGCCCATTACAATGAAGAGATGGGAGAAGTAGAGCTGTTCCAGTTTAAAACCGTCGTCGAATTTGTCGAAGACAAAGATGCCCAGATTGCTTTCCCCGAGGCCAAAAAACTTGATTCTGAAGTAACCGTTGGAGACAGTCTCGGAGAAAAAATCGATTCCAATCAATTCGGAAGAATTGCCGCTCAAACCGCCAAACAGGTCATCATTCAACGGGTTCGAGATGCCGAGCGAGATATTGTTTACAACGAATACAAAGATCGCATTGGAGAGTTGGTGACTGGAATTGTTCGCCGTTTTGAAAAAGGGAACATCATTGTTGATCTCGGAAGAACAGAAGCGTTGATGCCACTGAAAGAACAGGTTCAGTCCGAAACCTATAAGATGAATGACCGGGTTCAGTGTTATCTGGTTGATGTGAAAAAAGATACCCGGGGTCCCCAGGTGATTCTCTCCAGAAGACATCCGGGTCTTATCAAAGGTCTTTTTACCATGGAAGTTCCGGAAATCTCGGAAGGAATTGTTGAAATCAAGGCAGCTGCCCGAGAGCCCGGATCCAGAGCGAAGATTGCGGTTTATTCGAGGGATAGTGATGTCGATCCTGTCGGTGCCTGTGTCGGAATGAAAGGTTCACGTGTTCAAGGGGTGGTTCAAGAGCTAAAGGGAGAAAAAATCGATATTGTGAACTACGATGAAGAACCGGCAAGATTTGTCTGTAATGCGATTGCCCCTGCTGAAGTCTCGAAAGTCATTCTTCACGACAAAGATCATTCGATGGAAATTGTGGTTCCAGATGACCAACTTTCCCTGGCGATCGGTAAAAAAGGGCAGAATGTCCGCTTGGCAGCTCAACTGACCGGTTGGAATATTGATATTTTCAGTGAAAGCAAAATGGAAGAAATCCAGAAAAAGGCAAAAAGAGCACTCGCCGCCGATTTGCAGATTGAAGAGAGTATGGCAGGGCTGCTTTACAGTCATGCTTTCCGGTCAACCCGTGAAATTGCCGGTGCTCCGGTTGAAGAGCTTTTGGAGCTGCCAGGAATCAATCCGGATCTCCTGAGAAAAATGCATGCGCGGGCGGTGGAGGTGATTGAAAAGGGAATCGAGAGCACCGGAGAGATTGTGGAAGCAGAGAAAGAGATTTCTCCTCCGGCGGAAGAGGTAAAAAGTGAAGAAAAAAGCGCAGACAGTTAATTCAAAGAGTTTTTCGGTTGAGGAAGATGATTGTCTTTCATTAAGAACATCGATATACAAAGAAACGTGGATAAAAATTCAAAAATGGAATCAAAAACAGAAATTGTAGAAAAGCGTGTCAAATCTACCATTATTCGCAGAAGGGCGAAGGTAGAAGAAAAGCCGGCCGAAGAACCTTCCAGACAGGAAGAGGTTTTGGCATCGGCAGAGCCTTCTTCCGTCGTTTCTAAAGAAGAGATTTTAGAGGTAAAAAAAGATAAAACTTCCAGAAAAGAGGGGGAGGTAAAATCGGTTGCCCCATCTGTTCCAGAACAGAAAACAGCTTCTAAGACAACGATTCAACCGAAGTCGACTGACCAGGAAGATGATCGTCCAAAATTTGGCCTGAAAATAGTTGGAAGAATGGAACTTCCGCAATCGACGAAAGATGCCCTTGCGGCAAGAAGTGGGGCGAAACAGGCGTCATCCACCGAAGCATCCAAACTGAAACCGTTTGTCCCTGCGACACCGCTCACCTTGTCTGAGCTTGCCTTAAAAGAAGAAGAGAACAAAAAATCAAAATTAAAGAAGGTTGCCAAAAAAGGGAAAAAAGAAGAGCTCGAAGTCGATATCGATGGAATCGGAAAAGTGGCAACTTTAACCCAACTCACCCGTCTCGCTTCTGTGGTGACTCCCGAAAGAGTTGAGAGGGAAAGAGTTTTTGAGCCGATCCGTTCCGGTCGCAAGAAGAAATCGCATATGCGGCGTGATGTTCGGCAGACCGAAATCACCACAAAAAAAGCCTCCAAACGAATTATCAAAATGGATGACACCATTGTCATCAGCGACCTCGCCCATGAGATGGGAGTGAAATCGACCGAGCTGATCAAGAAGTTGATGGGAATGGGAAGCATGGTCACTCTCAACCAGTCGATTGATTATGATACCGCCCTGATCATTGCCCAAGAGTTTGGATACGAAGTCAAAAAAACCACTTTTGAAGAAACCGATGCACTTCTTTCGGCTGAAGATAAACCGGAAGATCTGCTCCCTCGTCCGCCAGTCGTCACCGTCATGGGACATGTCGACCATGGAAAAACCTCCCTTTTAGATGCGATTCGTAAAACGCAGGTGGCTGCAGGTGAAGCGGGCGGTATTACCCAGCATATCGGAGCCTATCGGGTAAAAGTTCCCAAAGGTTCGATTACCTTTTTGGATACTCCCGGTCATGCGGCATTTACCTCGATGCGTGCCCGCGGAGCATCGGTCACCGATATCGTCATCCTCGTGGTTGCAGCCGATGATGGAGTGATGCCTCAAACGGTTGAGGCGATTCATCATGCAAAAGCAGCCGGCGTACCAATTATCGTCGCCTTGAATAAAATTGATAAGCCTGGATGTGATCCTGAAAAAGTAAAACGTCAACTGGCTGAAAACCAGCTGGTTCCGGAAGAATGGGGGGGAGATACCATTTTTGCGCCGGTTTCCGCCAAGACATTGCAGGGAACGAATGAACTTCTCGAACTGATTCTGCTTCAGGCAGAAGTTTTGGAATTGAAAGCGAATCCGAAAAAACAGGCGCGTGGAATTGTGATCGAATCAAAGCTTGATCGCGGTAAAGGTCCGATTGCAACGGTTCTTATTCAAGAGGGGACTTTGAAAGCGGGAGATTCGATTATCGCGGGATCCCATTTTGGTCGTGTCCGTGCGATGGTCAATGATCAAAGAAAAGAGATCCAGAGTGCCGGTCCATCCGATCCGGTAGAAGTGATCGGGCTTTCCGGAGTTCCAAATGCCGGAGAAGTTTTTTATGTGATGAGCGAAGAGAAAATGACGAAAAAGATTGCGGAGGTTCGCGAAGAAAAAGAGAGAAATGTCAAGCTGGCCTCTTCTCATCGAATCAAGCTCGAAGATCTCTTCAACCAGATTCAAAAAGGGGAAGTTCGGGAACTTCGAATTGTTTTGAAGGGGGATGTTCAGGGCTCTATCGAGGCGTTAAAAGATTCTCTCACGAAACTTTCGAACGACAAGGTTCGGGTCAATATTCTTCATAGTGGAGCGGGCGGAATTACCGAATCCGACGTGATGCTTGCTTCTGCTTCGCAGGCGATTGTGATCGGCTTTAACGTTCGCCCCGATGTAAAAGCGAAAGATACCGCCGCCTCTGAGAAGGTAGAAATCAAAACCTACGATATTATTTACAACGCGATTGAAGAGATTAAAAAGGGGATGGAAGGGTTGCTTGAACCGACCTTCGAGGAAAAATATCTGGGTCGCGCCGAGGTCAGAAACGTTTTTACGATTTCAAAAGTTGGAGCGGTCGCAGGATCTTTTGTGCAGGATGGAATGATCCCTCGTGGTTCCAAGGTTCGCCTGCTTCGGGATAACGTGGTGGTGTACAACGGCAAGCTTTCCTCCCTGAAAAGATTTAAAGATGATGCAAAAGAGGTCGCCCAAGGATATGAATGCGGTATTACCCTAGAAAATTTCAATGATATTAAAGTGGGAGATGTCATTGAAGCTTATCGAGTAGAAACAATCGCGGGGAAATTGTAGAGGGCAGGAGTCAGAAGACAGGATTCAGAATACAGAATAACAAGGTATCTTCTTCTGATTTCTGTCTCCTGTCTTCTGACTCCTGCGTTTTAAACCTTGATCGTCGGAATCTGCAAATTAAAATTAGATCTTTCTGGAAATTCTTCTTCCAAAGAAAAAAGTCATCTTCTTTCCCGAATCAAACAAAAGGCGTTTTCCAAATTCAAAATTCCGGTTTCAGAAGTCGAAGAACATGAATCACTTGAGAAAGCGGTGATTGGTTTTGCGCTCGCCGGAAAAGATGAAAATTATATCCGCTCTGTTTTTGACAAGATGCTCAATTTTATCGAAGAGAGTGAAGGAATTCGTTTTTTGGATGAAAGAATGGAAATTATAGATTATTAGTTTGTTTCTGCAGGATTTGTTTTCATGATTTTACAGGTAACACTATAGGAGCTTAAAACCTTCACCCCCCTACTTTTGCAGATCGATCTGTAAAATCATGAAAACAAATCCTGCAGAAACAGTTAGTTGGATGAGTATTTGTTAAAGGATTTAATATGCTACAAAGAACCAGATCCACCCGAAAAGAAAAAATTGCCGAAGAAATTCGTCAGGAAGTTTCACAGATTATTGCGCTTGAACTCCTAGACCCGCGGGTCGAAGGGGTTTCTGTGACGCATGTGAAGATGACTCCTGATTTAAGATTGGCGCGTGTCTATTTCAACGTTTCAGGAAATGAGAGAAATATCAAAGAGGTTGAGGCTGGCCTAAAAAGTGCTACAGGAGTGATCAAGAGCGCGATTGTAGATCGATTGGTAATGAAATTTGTTCCAAATCTTGAATTTTTTTATGACGAAACAGAAGAGTTGCAGAAAAAAATCGATTTGTTGTTTCAGGAGATTGAGGCAAAAAAACCGAAAAAAGAAGAGGCTTGAAATTGAAGAGTATCGATTGAATTGTGAAAAACCATTCATCTTTTAGGGGGAAATTATGAAAAATAAATTTGTTTTAATCGTCGCCATATCGCTGTTTGTTTTTTCTTTTCATGCTGAAGCAAAATCTCTCAAGGCAGTTGCCGAAATCCAAAATTCAAAAGGTGAAAAAATCGGAACCATTGCATTCATCGAAAAAGAGAAAGGGGTTGAGGTTGAAGTAAATGTTTCATCTCTTTCTCCGGGAAAACATGGCATTCATGTTCACGAAACGGGCAAATGTGAAACGCCCGATTTTAAATCGGCAGGTGGGCATTTCAACCCATCCCAAAAAAAGCATGGTCTTGAAAACCCCGAAGGATCCCATGGGGGAGATCTGCCGAATTTAATCGTCGATAAAGATGGAAATGCAAAAACAAAACTTTTACTTTCTTCTGTTACATTGAAACAGGGTTCCAACTCGCTGCTTCAATCCAACGGGACCGCTCTTGTGATTCATGCAAAAGCCGATGATGAAAAAACCGATCCTTCCGGAAATTCGGGTGATCGAGTGGCTTGCGGAGTGATCAAAGCTGTTTCCCAATGACGCAGTTTTCATTTCATCAAATTGATCAACCGGAAAAAGGATATCGTTTTAACATCGACTCTTTGCTGTTAATCCGTTTTGCCCGCTTTGCTCCAACAGACAAAGTCTGTGATCTGGGAGCCGGCGTCGGAATTCTCAGTATTCTTGCCTCTCAGTGGGGAAAGGCTGGGAAAATCACGGCGGTAGAAGTTCAAAAAGAGTTGGCCCAGTTTGTCCGTTCAAATATCGAAAAATTTCGGCTTGAAAATCAGATCGAATTGATTGAATCGAACTGGAAGAAATTGAACAAAATTTATTCAGCTGCTTCTTTTGACGTGGTGATTTCAAATCCCCCCTATCGGAAAAAAGAGAGTGGAAAAACCTCTTCCAATTCAGTCAAGCTGATTGCAAAGCATGAAATTCTCGGATCGATGTCTGATCTGATAAAAACGGCAAACCATCTTCTCAAAAGAAAAGGGAGACTTTACCTGATTTATCCTCCTCTTCGGTTGGAAGAATTGATCCTGCAACTTAAAAAAAATGATCTTAAAATTCAGCGAATGGCATTGGTTCATCCGTTCATCGATCGAAAGGCGAGTCATGTCATGATTGAGGCGGTGAGATCGGTTCAGGGAGAAATCATCGTCGAGCCGCCGGTTGTGGTGTTTAAAGATCCAGACAACTATCAACCGGAAATCGAGAAATGGGTCGGAAAAAAAGTTCGGAGTTGAATCTTATTTTCCGCTGAATTTGGCGATGCGTTTTTCCTGAATCGCCTGAATTCCCTCTTTCAAATCTTCTGTCTGAAAGGTGATCGCCTGTCCGCCCGACTCATAATCAAAAACCTCTTCAAGTGTTGCCGTCGCCGCTTTCTGAAGCCCTTGCTTCATGATTTTTAGGGCGATTGGTGCATTGGCGGAAATATGTTTTGCCAATGCTTGAGCTGTTTTTTCCAGATCGGAGGATTCGATCACTTGATTGACCAGTTTCATATGAAAGGCCTCATCCGCAGTAATCGTTTTTCCGGTGAATAAAAGTTCTGCCGCGATGGCACTTCCTCCCAGTTGAGTCAGGGAGAAAAGTGCCCCCATGCCGGAGCTGAGCCCAATTTTAGAAAAATTAACTCCCATCTTTGCCTCTTTGGAAGCGAGCCGGAGGTCACAGGCGAGCGCAATGCAAAATCCGGCACCGATCGCAGGTCCGTTAATGACTGCTAGGGTCGGGACTTCGATTTTTTTCAGGCTCAAGAATTTCGAATAAAACTCGATCATCTCTTTTTTGTTTTGCTCCGGAGTTTTTTTGGTTCGATCGAGAATAAACTGGAGATTTCCACCGGCAGAAAATGCCTTTCCGGCGCCGGTGATTAAAACAACCCGGATTTCAGGATCCTGATTGATTTGGATGACAAGAGCTGCTAATTCATTTCCCATCTCTTCAGTCATTGCATTGAGTTGATCGGGGTTGTTCAATGTGATTTTTCCGATCGATTCTTTTTTTTCAAATAAAACGAGAGACATTTTTTCTCCTTTATTCATACGTTCTAATTTATTTTAAAAATAGGTATGCATAAAATCGCACTCATTCAAGATCAACGATATCTCGACCACCTCACCGGCTCGATGCATCCTGAAAGACCCGAGCGACTCCAAAGTATTCATCAAATGCTTGAAGAAAGCGGTTTGGTCAAGCAGGCAATTTCGCTGGAGCCGAGAGAGGCGACGAAAGAGGAGATTTCGCTGGTTCATACGATTGAACTGTTTGAACAGGTTGAAAAAAGTAGTCATCACGCTTCTACCTATCTTGATCCAGACACTCATGCTTCCCGGCATTCTTTTGAGGCTGCGAAACTGGCAGCAGGTGGGCTTTTAATGGGGGTTGATGAATTGTTCGACGGAAAGATGGAAGAGGTGTTCGCTTTTCCGCGCCCTCCCGGTCATCATGCCGAGCGGGATCATTCGATGGGATTTTGCCTGTTCAATAACGTTGCGATCGCGGCAGAATATGCGATCCAAAAAAAACGAATCAAAAAAGTGGCGATTCTCGATTTTGATGTTCATCATGGAAACGGTACCCAGCATATCTTTGAGGATCGAGCCGATGTCTTTTTTGTTTCGACCCATCAATATCCCTTTTATCCCGGAACCGGTGCCGCAAACGAAATAGGAAAAAGAGCCGGAGAAGGATATACGTTAAATCTTCCGATGCCCGCCGGATGCGACGATGCAGATTATCACCAGATATTTGAAGAGAGAGTAGTTCCCGCATTACTCAATTATCAACCGGAGTTTTTGATCGTTTCTGCCGGATTTGATGCGCATCAGCTCGATCCTCTTGGCGGAATGAAGGTTTCAAGCTGCGGTTTCAAAATGATGGCAGAAAAAATTGAAGAGATCAGAAAAAAACTCTCGAAGATCCCGGTGCTTTATGCTTTAGAGGGGGGATACGATTTGAAAGGTTTGTCAGAGTCGGTGAAAGAGGTGGTTGAAGTGATGGTCAAATCAAAGGAGAAAATATGAAAAAAATTTTGATCGTTGCAGCGGTCGTTTTAACCCTATTTCAAACAGGAGAAATCATGAGTAAATCAGTGTCAGTTCAAGAACCGAAGAGTTTAACCATCGATCCCAAGAAGCATTACGAGGCGGTCATCTCGACTGATAAAGGGGATATCACCGTTTCACTCAATGCCGAAAAAGCTCCCTGGTCGGTCAATAATTTTGTCTATCTCGTAAAATCAGGTTTTTATAATGGACTGACCTTTCATCGGGTAGAGCCGGGATTTGTCGTGCAAGGGGGAGATCCACAAGGGACCGGAACCGGCGGCCCAGGGTACACCGTAAAAGCCGAAATCGGCCTGCCGCATATTAAAGGGGCACTGGCGTGGGCGAGAACCTCTGATCAGGTTAATCCCGAGAGAAGATCGAGTGGATCACAGTTTTACATCACCTTAGAAGCGACTCCGTTTTTGGATGGGGCTTATACGGTTTTTGGACAGACAAAGGCTGGAATGGATCTGGTTTCGAAAATTCAAAAGGGGGATTCTATTAAATCAGTCAAAATTATTGAAAAGTAATAAGGCTGTTTTTTGATCTGTCTGTAAAAAAAAGTCAAAAATTGGCAAGTCTTGTCTATTTTGGGTGTTCCTATTCTACCGTTTTTTTGATAGGAGGGTAGCAACTTAGCGGTCTTAGCGGTACGATAGGTAAAGCGTAGGTATCTTCAAACTTACATTTAACAAAAATAAAATCATCGATTCATGCAGGAGATTTGAGCTTATGAAATTCCCTATCAAGATTTTTTCTAGCTTGGCTAAAGCGGTTTTCTTTTTACTGCTTTTTGCCGCTTTTCATTTAAATCCAAAAATTGCGATTTCCGCGGTATCTCCTGGTTGTGGATGTGGCAACGGAATTTGCCAACCAGATCGGGGAGAACTGCTCAATTGTGCAGGCCAAGGTCAAGACTGCGCTGGAAAAGCAACCTGTGATGCGGAGGTGTGCAATCCTGTCCCAAATGGTTGTTGTCCTGGAAATCCCGCAACAGGCGCCAAGTGCCAAGGGGTTTTAATGGGACCCGATTATGATCCTGACTGTCGTTCCATTTGTTATCAACATACCTGTCCCAATGGTTTAATCGATCAACCTGGCGAAAAATGCGAAGTGGATCCTGTGACCAAAGCTGAAAAATTTGCGACTGGAGTCATGTGTAAAGCTGGAACCTGCTATACGATGGGAGTGGGAGCTTGTCATTGTTGCGGTGACGGAAATGTTGATCCAGGTGAGATGTGTGATCCGAGTGCACCTCCGAGCACGGGGAGTTGTCCGGTGGGTTCTAGCTGTACTGAAAGTTGTACCTGCGCCACTTGTAACAACGGAATCATTGAGCCGGGAGAAGAGTGTGATGGATTTGGAACAGAATGTATGAAAGGTGGTCAGGCGGGTAAATGTACCGATAACTGTAAATGCCAAGTCCTTTGCGGAAACGGGCTTCTAGACCCTGGTGAAACCTGTGATGATGGACCGAACAATGGAAAACCTGGTTTTTGTCGAACTGATTGTCATATTTGTGGCGACGGAACTAAAAATGGTCCTGAAAAGTGTGATAAGTTAGATCCTAAAATTCCTCCGGATGGATGTATGGTCGGGGAAAAATGTAATGATAGTTGTAATTGTGAAACGCTTCCTCCACCTCCACCTAAATGTTCAGATAATATATTTAATCAACCCTCCGAAAGTTGCGAGTTTGATATTCCGATGGGTGGAAAAGTCAAAGTAAAAGACCCTCTTACTATGCAATGCTCTGAAGTAGGTGCGAATGCCTGTAGAAAACTTGGTACACCGGATGAGTGTAGCTGTTGCGGAGATGGAATTAAACAAGCTGGTTCTGGAGAGAGCTGCGATGCGGGGAAAAGTAATGCCCCCATTACAGATATGTCTGGAGCCTGTCGTGTCGATTGTGGAAGTTGCGGTGATAAAATAAAACAGGCGAGTGAGGCTTGTGAAGTTCCTGCTGATTGCGGTGATCCAACCAAATTTAAATGTAATAATTGTAAATGTGAACCAATTATTATTCCTCAACCAACCTGTGGTGATAATATTTTCAATCGCCCTTCTGAAACTTGCGAATTTGATATGGGAGGCAATGTCACTTCGAATCCTCCTCCCGCTGCCTGTACAAAAACAGGTCTTTCTGCCTGCCGTATTCCAGGGAGCCCGGATGAATGTAGTTGCTGCGGTGATAATGTTCCTCAAGGAACAGAAACCTGTGATCAGGGAACGATGAATAAGCCGGTTACCGATATGTCCGGGGCTTGTCGAGTCGATTGTGGGTTCTGTAAAGATGGTATCAAGCAGGCAAGTGAAGAGTGTGAAATCAACTCTGACTGCTCTGCAGGTAAGGTCTGTAACGGATGTAAATGTGAACCTAAAGCAATTGTTTGTGGTGATAACACGATAGATCCTCCCAGTGAAACCTGCGATGGAACGGATCGAGGGATTTGCAAAGTTGGAACTTGCCGCGACAAAACAGATCCAAACGGCTGTAGCTGTTGCGGTGATGGAGTTTCTCAAAGAGGGGCTGGTGAGACTTGCGATGATGGTTTAGATAATGGAAAGAGTGGAAAATGCAGAGATAATTGCACCATTTGTGGAGATGGGCTGACTCAAAATGGAGATGGCGAGACTTGCGATGATGGTTCTGAAAATGGAAATCCTGGCAAATGCAGAAAAAGCTGCACGAAATGTGGGGACAAGATTTTACAGATAGGTGAAGGCGAAACCTGTGAAAGCAACACTCACTGTAAAGCCGATGAAACCTGTCAAGGTTGTGTTTGCGTGAAAAATCCTCCGCCCCCTCCGACCTGTGGAAATGGAAAAGTTGATGCAGATAAGGGGGAGACTTGCGATGAAGGACCTTTAAACGGAACTCCTGGTCATTGTCGTGCCGATTGTACTATCTGCGGAGATACTTTGAAAAATGGACCTGAACAATGCGATAAGGCGGATCCTAAAAATCCTCCCAATGGATGCGTTGCAGGACAAGTTTGTAATAATAGCTGTAATTGTGAGGCTTCCCCCCCACCTCCTGCCAGATGTGGAAACGGTACTTATGAACCTGCAAACAATGAAACCTGCGATACCCCTCAGACAGGGATTTGCGGGGCGAATAGATGTCGTCTTTCAAATGAGCCTGCTCCTTGCAGCTGTTGCGGAGATAGTAACAAAGATGTTCTCGCAGGAGAACAATGCGATGATGGCGCTAATAATGGCAAAGAGACTTCTAACTGTACGGCGACCTGCAAATTAAAACCTCCAGTGACCGCTGAGTGTGGAAATACAACCATTGATGGATCTGAAACGTGTGACGGTAGTGCACGAGCGAATAAAAATGGAGTGAAAACTGTCTGTCAGCAAGATTGCCGAGATAAAAATGCAACCAACTCATGCTCTTGTTGCGGTGATTTAAATATCGATCGACCGAGTGAGGATTGTGATCCTCCTAACGGAACGACCTGTGATAATTTCTGTAAAACAATTACCGCAGGGCCAACGCCAACGCCGGGCGGACCCAATCCAGCTCCTACGCCAACTCCAGAGCCTGTCTATTGTAGTATCGAAGGAGCGGGGGGTTGTGGTTCGAACTTGTCACACGTATTGCCAAATCCTTGTATCGCGAGTGTGATACAACCTTCGATCTGGCAAACGATGAATTCATTTACCTTTGCCCAGTGGTTTGGTTCTCTGTTCATTCCGGGAATGCTGTTCGGAATTGTCAGATTTAGAAGGCAAAAAAAATAAAATAATATAAATTGATTCGCTTAAAAACCCCGGCTAATCCCGGGGT
>CAZSRQ010000045.1:0-15991 GCA_964609335.1 uncultured Pseudomonadota bacterium | reverse complement strand
AACACCACTCCGGCGACCAGCACGATCATTGCATATTCAGAAAATTTGCGAATGGAGAGAAGAACGACGACAAAAGTGGTTCCGATATCGGCACCGAGCAGAACTCCCATCGCCTGGAAAAGCGTGATCAGCCCTGCGCCGGCGAAGGCGACGAGCATATTGACGGTTGCCGAAGAGGATTGGAGGATGATGGTGACGAAAGCACCCACCGCAACTCCGATCAAGCGGTTTTCGGTAAGGGAGGTGATCATCGCCCGAAGACGGTCTCCCCCCAAGAGTTGGAGGCCGATCCGGCTGACCCGGATTCCATAGAGAAAAATGGCGACAGCACCCAAAAACCAGATGAAAGAAAATTCAGTCATTGTTTTTCATTGTACAAATAAATGAATCAGGAGGCAGTAGAAAAATAAAAATTTTGTTGAAGTCGGTTTCTTCTCCCCTGCAGATATAGGTATCTACAGATCGTGGGAGATATAGGTTAACAGTTCATTGCAAGGATAGTCCCTCCCTTTGAAAAAGGGAGGTTAGGAGGGATTTAGTGCAACCAAGTTTTAAAAAATATCCAACTCCCAGCACTAAATCCCCCTTAATCCCCCTTTTACAAAGGGGGAGACTTATTGCCTGATCCTCAATCTCCAGACTTGTGCAGATACCTATGCCCCTGGAGAAGGGAAGATCCCATTTTAATTCATTCGAAATCTCACCGGAACTTCAACCCTCGATTGAATCGGAGTTCCATCTTGGGTGGCCGGTTTAAATTTCCATCCTTTGACGGATCGGAGTGCTGAGTCGTCGAGCCTTTTAAATCCTGAACTTTTATGAAGCGAGACACGGATCGCCGTTCCGGTTTCACTCACTTCCACCAGTAAAATCACCACCCCTTCTTCATGATTATCTCGGGATTCTTCGGGATATTCAGGCGGAGGATTTCTCAGATAATCCGGTTTTGCGTTAGTCGACCCGTTTGCAATTCCGGGATGTGCTGGTCCAGAGCCTTCTCCTGGATTGTTTGAACCTGTTTTTTCTTCGTGGGATGGAGAAGTGGTTTTCATTTTTTCTGTTTGGGAAGGAGGTTCTTTTTCAGTCGGTTTTGTTTTTTTCAGATTTGGTTTTATGACATCGTCCGGTTTTACCAATTCTTTGGGGAAAGGATTTTTTATCGGAGTCGGTTTGATTTTGGGAGGGCTCTGCTCTTCGCTGGGAGAATGGGCCACCAGATCGACTTCGGTCGATCCTCCGCTCGTTGATTGTATTCCATAATCAGCCGGGTTGATTCCGGAGTTTTTGACGATCAACAGGATGACCAGATGAATTCCGATCGAGAGAAAAATTGAAAGCATCAGGATTTGAGAACGTTTCACTTCGAGCCTCTATTTCTTTTTCTCTGTCTCGATGGCGACTTTGGTAATTCCGATTTTTCGGGCTTCGTCGAGCACGGTGATCACATTCTCAAAATGGGCTTTGGCATCGCCGTTGATAAAAATTTTTGGATTGGGGTCAGCGATTTTTAATTGCTGAAATCGGGAAATAACGTCGGGGAGTGTGACGCTGTCTTTATTCCAGAAGAGTTCCCCATTTTCCGTGATGGTAACAGAAACATAATTTCTACGCTCTTCGGAACTGCCACTTGCAGCGACAGGAAGATGAACGTTGATCGCCTGATTTTTGATCATCGAAAGAGAGACCATGACGAAGGTGGCGAGCAGAAAAAACATGATATCGATGAGAGGAATAATTTCGATTCGTGCCCGACGTTTGGCCCGGGGATGTGGAATATGCATAATGATTACTCCTTTTTAATTCCATTATTTTCCCGCATAAAAACCAGCTCCAGATGTGTGGTCGAATCTTCAATGTCATGTCGTGCCTCTTCGAGCTGGGAGTTCAGATAATTGAAAGGGATCAGGGCGATAATGGCGATGCCCAATCCAAAAGCGGTTGCGATCAGTGCCTCCGCTATTCCGCCGGTGATGGCGGTTGGTGCCCCCAACTCTTGGGCTCCCAATAATCGAAAAGAGCGGATCAGCCCTGCGACAGTTCCCAGCAAACCGAGCAGTGGCGCCAGTGTGATGGCGGTATCCAGAATTGCCAATCCACGGCTGAACCGCTTAAGCTCTTTGTTGGCCGCTCCAAGAATCGCATTCGCCATTGAATTGTGGTGATGTTTCAGGCCATATCCCAGGATTTTTGCGACAAAATCGGGGCTGGTTTCGGCGGTTGCGATGGCGGATTGAACCTCCCCTTTTTCAACCGATTCGAGAATTTTAAGGGCGGCTTTTGGGTTTCGTTTTCGCTTTTCGATCAGAACGAAAATCAATCGTTCGATGACGACTGAAAGAGTAATGACGGATAAAAGCAGGAGTGGCCACATGATCGGCCCCCCTTTACGGAAAATTTCAATCATGAATTTGTTCCTTTCTTATATAAGATCCTCCTCTTAATCTTAAGAGGGGGGAGGATTTCCAAACACAAATGTCAGTCCACCAAAAAATCCTCGTCTTTGTCCGTATTGGGAAGCGGTCACTCCGATTCCGGTTCCGTTTCTTAATTGGTAGATTTGATCGAGCAAATTTACGATATCAAAACGGAGTTTCACAGCCTGAATATCTCCCGAATTTAACTTGAAAGTATGTTCTGCTCCTAGATTGATCGGATAGTAGGCTCCCAGATGACTGGTGTTGGCAAATCCATCTCTCAAGCCGCTTCCGATGATCATGTCGCCGTAAACCATTGTATTCCAGAATTCGTAGGAGGCTCCAACCGAAGCGGTGTAACGTTGATCATGATCGAGATGAACATAATTGTTATTGATAAAATCGATTTCCGCCTGTTCAAATAAAAATTGGCTGGAAGCGATCTCTTTTCCGAGCGCTTTGCTGTAGGCGAGATTTCCGTAAACTGAAAGTCCGCGATTTTTATAGGTTGCGGAAAACTCCACTCCATAGATTCGTCCCGAATCATAATTGAAAGGGACAAAAATAAACGCTTGGCCGAATTGGCCGGCGTCCAACTGATTTCGGGCGAGTTTGAGATAACCATCCAGGCCAACCTGAAATCCTTTCAGAAATTCATGCGTCGCGCCGATATCAAAATAGTGTGCCCGTTCCGATTTTACCTGGGAGTTTTGATTCAATTCCGATGCGTTTGTGGTGTTATTGAAGGCGTTGATCGATTCATTATCAATCAACTCCAATTGAGGAGGAGTAAAATATCTCGCATAACCGGCATGGAACGTTGTTTCTTCAGTCGGCTTGTAGACAATATTTAATCGAGGGCTAACCTGATACTCGTTGTTAAAGGCATTCCAACCATCAAATCGGGCGCCAAAATTCAACGTCAGCGGTTTGATCGGTTTCCATTCATCCTGGAGATAGGCGCTGTAGAGCAAGCCGGTTTTGGGGATGTTGTCGACGACCGGAAACGGCGTTGTCGAACTCTGGTTACCAGCCGCATCGGTCGGAAAAACCCAGGTGGTGCTATCGGATTTGGTTTTATTGACGGTCAATAAAGTTCCCCCCCGCAAAGTATGATGATCATTGATTTTATAGCTTGAATCAAACTCGAATCCATTTCCGAAACTGTTCCGATTGATGTAGGTGGCAACTCCGTTGAAAATTAGATTGCCATCTTGATCCGGTTTATAAAGGATATCGCTATATCGGGTGAAAGCGGAAAGTTGAAAATCGAGATTTCCGGATGATTTTTGATAAGCAACGATCAAGTAATGATTTTGTTCATTTTGCCTTTCATTCAATGCGGTCGAATCGAAAGTTGGAACCCCATTCAGTTGAAACTCCGGTTGGACGTTGGGTGTGTTGGGAATTTCAAAATGATTCAAATTCGCACTCAAAATGAAATTGAGGCGGCTGGTGTCATCCAACAGATAAGAGATATAGCTGAATCCCCGGAATTGTCGGGTATGATCATGAATCGCATTATAACTTGGAATCGGATTTTCTATTCCAAGATTGTTCTGAACATACGTTCCCATGAAGTAGTAATTGAATTTGTCGGAAGATCCCCCATATTCAAACGCAGGCTCGAAGGTGTTGAAGGTTCCACCGTACATCGAGGCTACCCCCCCCGGATCGAAGGTTCCGCTTTTGGTGTGAAGGTTGATGATTCCGGCTGTCTGAAGCCCATATTGCGCCGGAAGAGAACCGGTGATTAGGGAAACAGAATCGATGAATCGGGTATTCAATTCCTGACCAAATCCGTTGATCCCTTGGGGAAGCAGAACCCCGTTGATTCGGTATTGCAGACCGGAATGTTCTCCACGCACATGAACCTGTCCGAACGAATCTTCGGCAACTCCCGGCGCACGAAGCAGAACCTGGTCGAACGGGGCGTTGACCCCCTGCGACTGATCGGCAATCTGCTCGGTGCTGATTTTATATTCGGTTCCGCCGAGGCTTGGAACGATTCTATTTCTTGCCGCATTGAGATTTCCAATAACGACCACTTCTTTGAGTTTGGTGGTTTGTTTCCCTGGATCGTCTGATTGTTTTGGTTCATTTTTTTCCTGCGAATAAAGAAAAGTGGAAAAAGAGAAAATGACAATCAGGATCAAGAGTGAACGAAAACAGGATAAAAGCTTCATACTCACTCCTTTGTTTCACAAGTTGTAAAAAAAATGGCTAACCTGGAAATAAGGAAGGAGGCCCCCGAATAAGAGAGGAGTTTTGGGAATTTAACGAATTAAAACAATGACGAGCGTTGGTGATCAGAAGGATCGGCTCAAATCGATCTAACTTAAAACTGATTTGTGGAGTAATCGTTTTTCCGTTTGAATGGACAATCTGGCAGATCGAGCAATCTTTTTCCTTGTTGGGTTGGGAGCTCGAATGATGATGAGTCGAAATGAAAAGGACAAATAAAAACAAAAGAATTGTCAGTGAACCGGAGAGAATTTTTTTAAGTTGGGAAAAACGTTTCATAAGAATAACCGAAATCTATTATTTACTTGTTTCTAATCAAAAACTTTCATAATAGCCAACTTAAAAATAACCCATTTAAATTCAAAGGAGAACCAAAATAATGAAAAAATTAATCAGTAGTTTCTTTGTTTTGTCGATGTTTTTTGCGGTGGCTCTTCCGATTGCCAAAGCCGATCATAAAACGATCGATGTTGAAAAAGCGATTTCCAAGGGGGATCACAAAGCTTTGGCGGAATATTACCATTCTCAGGCTGATGCGCAGAAAAAAATCGCTGCCATGCATGACGAAATGAAAACTGAGTATAGGAAAACGCATGTCCACTATAAGGGAATTGAGAATACCTTGGCTGGCCATTGTGGAAACCTGAAAAGCCAGGCTTTGAAAATGGCAGACGAATATGAAGCTCTGGCAAAAGAAGAAGAAAAGAGGATCAAAGAGTAGATCGCCTCATTTATTCCGAAAACTTTGGAAACCGATCTTGTTTTTCAAGATCGGTTTTTTTACTTCTTCTTTGTAACCACTCAGGTGATCCAAAATATTGTTGTCATTCCCGCAAGCTTTTAAGCGGTGCCCAAAAGTCTGCCGGAATGACAAAATCAAAAAAACTGAATTTGTGATCGTTCAAAGTATGTTTTTTCTATGAATCAACTCTGGTCCATCTCATTTCCTTATTGGCATCTAATCATACGAGCCTCTCTCGTTTATATGGCGATTCTTTTTCTCCTAAGATTGGGAGGGAAAAGGCAGGTCGGCCAAATGGGGGTTGGGGAATTTGTCTCGATTCTTCTCATTAGCAATGCGGTTCAAAATTCAATGAATGGAGGGGACAATTCGGTGAGCGCCGGTTTGATCTTGGCGACTGTCATTGTTCTTCTCAGTAACCTCATCACTTATTTGACTTATAAATCGAAAAAGCTCGAAAATATTCTTCAAGGTCGTCCCACTTTGTTAATCCACCAGGGGAAACTGCTCGAAAAAAACCTGGAAAAAGAACTGTTAAATTTTCATGAGCTAAAAATCATGCTTCGGAAACAGGGAGTTCATTATCTTGAAGATGTTCACGAGGCTGTTTTGGAAAGCGATGGGTCGATTAGTATCTTAAAAAACTCGGAAATCGAGAAAAAAAAACCTCTTTAATTCTTCTGGTTTTTGTACCAAAGAACTTGCCGGCAAATCCCCCGAATGACTCGAACTTCCACATCAGTCAAATGCGCGCGGTTGAAGATATTTCTTAACATCCGCGGAATATGATGAATATTGTCATTTCGCATAAAACCGATCTGGCTGAGCATTTCGGTCAAATGTTCATACATCCCTTCAAGTTCTTTGGTGGTGGGATATTTCTCGGATTTCTCCAACACTTTTTTCGGTTTTCTTCTGAAAAGTTCATGGGCAACCAGCAGAACCGCCTGCGACAAATTGAAAGATTCAAACTCGGGATTGGAGGGAATATAAACGAGATGCTGACAGACCTTGAATTCGTCGTTTGAGAGCCCGCTGGTTTCGGTCCCAAAAAGAATGGCGATTTTTCCCTGAACATTGATGGTTTCGATGAGCGAGGGAAGTTCATCGAGAGCAATCACATTTTTCCGGTAATTTCCCTTTCTTCGGGAAGTTCCAATCACCAACTGATACGGCTTCATCGCCTTTTGGAAGTCATCATAAACTTTCGCTTTCTGCAGGATATTTTTTGCGCCCACCGCATATTTGATCGCCTCGAGATCGTTTTTTTCAAAGGCGGGATTGACCAAAACCAGTTTTTCAAATTCGCAGTTTTTTAGCGCGCGTGCGACAGAACCTGTATTTCCTGGAAATTGCGGTCTTGCCAAAACAAAATCGATGGATAGTTTTTTGCTCATGGCTTTTCTTTTCAGATTCAAGGTTGACGGACGAACGATTTTGATACAAAACAGAAATGGTCTGGATTGTCCAGAGTCGGTTCAACATTTCAGATGAGTGAACAAGAAAAATCCACTGTCCTAGAGATTCCAACAATTATTTAATTCACAGAATGCGAGAAACCAAAGTGAACAACGGATATTTAGTCTTAGATCTTGAAACAAAAAAAACGTTTGAAGAGGTGGGGGGGAGAAACTTCAGTGAATTGGGAGTTTCAGTTTGCTGTCTTTACAGTTATCAGCAAGATTCCTATCGTCATTTTTTGGAACTTGAGCTGGGTCGAATGGAAAATGATCTGCTCAATGCGAATTTGATTATCGGTTTTAATGTGCTTCGTTTTGATTTGCCGGTTTTGCAACCTTATTTCACAACGTCGGTTACAACTTTGCCGGTTTTCGATATCATGGATGATCTTACGCAGAAGCTCGGTCATCGGGTCAGTCTCGATTCGGTCGCCCAGGCGACCCTCAATGTCGGGAAATCGGCACATGGTCTCGATGCGATCCGTTTTTATCGCCAGGGGAGATGGGATGAATTGAAGTCTTATTGCCAGCAGGATGTGAAAATCACCAAAGAAGTTTTTGATTACGGATTGAAAAACGGTGAAGTCTATTTTTTTTCCAAAGAGGGAAACAAAAAAATCCGGGTAGAGGTCGATTGGATTGATCAGCTTCCCAAATCTGAAAAACCAAAACCTCAGGCTCAATATAAACTGTTATGACCCATGACAAAGTTCCAATGACACCGCAAGGGTTTCAAAAGCTCAAAGATGAATTGAAACGATTCAAATCGGTGGAGCGTCCCCAGAATATCCGCGATATTGAAGAGGCGAGAGCGCATGGAGATCTTTCAGAAAACGCCGAATATTCGGCGGCAAAAGAGCGCCAGAGCCATATTGCCGGAAAAATCGCCGAGCTTGAAGACAAAATCGCGAGAGCACAGGTGATTGATCCTTCCACCCTGAATCATAGCAAGGTTGTTTTTGGTGCCACGGTGAGACTTCTCGATGTCGATACGAATGAAGAGGTGGTCTACCAGATTGTGGGGGCGGACGAGTCGGATGTCAAAGCAGGCAAAATCAGCATTCAATCCCCGATTGCGAAAAGTCTGATCGGGAAAAGCAAGGATGATCTGGTAAAAATTGTCACTCCGAAAGGGACGAGAGAATTGGAAGTTCTGGAAATTTGGTTTGAGTAGAATGATTTCAGGCGAGAGATCTATTGAATTATTGTAACTACTCAGGTGTCCAATAGGGACATGGTGAGCGTAGTGCAACGGAGTCGAACCATCCATTGAGTGCACTCGAGTGATGGTTCGACAGGCTCACCATGTCCCATTTGTATAAAATTTATTGAGGGACCTGAGTAGTTACGAATTATTTTTGAATTTCAGAACAGGTTATTTTTCCTTCGTCTATCTGCAGACCTTTGCGAAAATTTTCATCCTCCTTCAGAACATCCATCCCTTTTGAGGCCAATCGAAGAACATACGGTAAGGTTTGATACGAAAGTGCTTCGGTCGCCGATTTTGCCGCGAGTGAAGGAATATTGGTCACACCATAGTGGATGATATTTTTATAAACAAACACCGGATTGGCGTGGGTGGTTGGACGGGTCGTTTCAATGCATCCCCCCTGATCGACTGAGACATCGACAATCACCGATCCGGCCTGCATCTCCGAAACCATTATTCGGCTGACCAGTTTGGGGGCTTTTGCCCCGGGAATCAAAACAGCTCCAATCAAAAGATCAGTGGTAGACAAGACCGATTGGATGGAATTTGGATCATAAAGAACGGTCGACAAATTTTTAGGATATTTTTTTCTCATTTCCTCAAGCTTCGCCGGATTTGAATCAATCAGCACCACTTCGACTCCAATTCCGATGGCGATTTCCAAAGCGGCCTTTCCAACATTTCCAGCTCCCAAAATAGTCACTTTTCCAGGACGGGTTCCTTCAATATGAGAAAGTAGAATCCCCTTTTTTCCGCGATCGGTGCGGAGATATTCGGCTCCAATCAATACGGCAAGCTTGCCGGCGATTTCACTCATCGGTTTTAAAAGTGGAAGACGGTTTTGATCATCCGAAATCGTTTCATAGCCGATCGCCTTAATGCCACTTTTTTTCAGGGCATTGACTAAGCGAGGCTGGCTTGCCAGATGAAGAAAAGTGAAGAGAATCAGGCCAGCCCTGAAATACCGATATTCTTTCGGGAGAGGTTCTTTGACTTTGAGGACAAGATCCGATTTTCTCCAGATTTCTTTTGCCTCTGAAACAATTTTTGCGCCTGAATTCTTAAATTGCTGATCAGAAAAACCAGAGCCGGCTCCGGCTCTGGTTTGAACAAGAATTGTATGTCCTTCCCGCTTTAACCGCTGAACTCCCTCGGGCGTAATCGCCACGCGGTATTCCTGCGGTTTGATCTCTTTGGGGATTCCGATGATCACAGCTCTATCCTTGTTCTATCATAAGAAAGTTCTATGTTTGCGGGGAGCTCAACATTTCCTGACAAGTAAATGATTGTAGGAGCACACAGCTGTGCGCTCCTACAGTTCATGATGAATTATTTTATGGGTGATTTGTCTTTATAAAGTGCGTCCCACCCGCGTCCATCGATATCAACAAAAATCGGGTTAGTGAAGGCATAAGCCTTTGTTCCACCAATCAGATCAATTGGCATTGGAGTCTTGGGAGTGGGGGGTGTTCCATCGACTTGGGGTTGTGTAGCGGTTCGAGCATCGATTTGTGCTTTAAGAGTTCCTAAGAATTTTTCTTGATCAGCTTCTCCCGTACTATTGACTGCCTTGGGGGCATAAGGAAAAGTCGAGTGGGCGGTATCCGATCCTTTCACCATCACAACAATCCAGCTATCCTGGGTCAGTGAAACTGTTTCATCAATGTGGGTGGAACGAACTCCATTTTTCACCACCGATTGGATCAGCTTTTTTGGCTTGATATCTGTCCATTCCTTTTTGCAGCTGTCGGGTACAACCGCTGGAGAGACCCGTTGATAGCTGATGAGCGGTGCATAACAATATTTGGGAGTGATATGATCCGGAGGATTGACAGTCACAAATTCACGCGCAGTTTTATCCCATGGACCCGACAGATCATCTTTGGCCGGAGTTGGATCGGTGTTGACATAGATTTCAACCTGATCCCAATCCATCCAGTCGGGGCTTAAAACATCAATCGAAAGTTTGACATCTTTGGTTCCGGATAAGGTTCCTCCTACATCGACAGGGGATGTTCCATCCGGCTTACTGGCTGTGACCCGAATAAAAGGACCTGCGGAAACGACCACCTGATGCTGATTGACCGAACGGGCAATCGCCTGAGCATCTACCTGTCCGAAAGTTCCCTTATTATCGCGAGGATCTACTGCCGAAGCGACGTAATTTCTGAAACTTCCCACCGGCTCACGGATTTGACGATGGGTGTCGGAGGAACAGGTGGCGGTGACAATCTTTCCGAGATTGAGAAGATCAAACCACATCGGAAGCGCCGTCTGATAAAAATTGGGAGAGGTAATTTTTGCATCTTCTCCGATACAGAGTTCCATGGCAGTAAATTTATCGGTGAACATCGAATTGGTTCCGAAAGGATAGGGAGGAAGATGGTTTGGATCATCGCTATCCGGCGCAAGCCTGAAATCGATCGGGGTTGAAAAGGTCGAAAGAGGGGGCGCATCTGGAAAATGGGTCGAGGTAATCAATCCGCTTAAGGCAAAATTTCCCAAAAGAGGATCCATAATATGATTCACCTGCAAAACCTGCTCACCCGGATTCAATTCATCAATTTTCGAAAGAGTTTCTCCCGGAGAGAGCATCTGATGATGGGAAGGGCCCGGGGCAAATCCCTCTTTATTGGTATAGTCGAAAGCGCCCCCCATCGGGTCATCCGCTTTGAACTGAAGCGGGAAAGCGATGAAATGCCCAAACGCCATCGGAGTGATTTCATCTCCTGGAATGCTGGTGACAAAATCCTGAACTCCCATTGCTTGGATCGTTGGGCCGTAATCGGTAATCACATCATGATCAGCAGAGACCATGATATCGAGTCCTTCTGCGAGTGAGAAGCCGACACGAGCCTTGAATCCGTATGGGGAATCGGGAGAGTTGATTCCATGAATGTGAAAATCGCCTGAAATATAGCCCGAAGTATCGACCACCTTTGTGAGCATTGCGTTGACGGTTGCCGAAGGATTGGCGATCAAGTCGATTTCTTGATAGTGCATAGAGTATTCGGGGCCACGGGTAACAAAAATCATGTACTTTGCAGGTTCAAGTCTGAAGGTATTTCCGCTGACGTATCGGGGATTTCCGGTGTTCGTCAGTTGTTGACCTGATTTGTCGAGAAACAAGGCGTCGATATATCCGTATTGTTGTCCCTGAAATTCAATGTCGGCAATGATACTCTCAGTGTCGCGGGGTGGAACCGCGTGAAAGGGGCTCGGATCAAATCCGACGATGGCAATTCTTGCAGGACCGTTCGAAGTCACGGTTACCAACGCAGAGTTTCCGAGTTGGCACTGAATATTATTCAGATCGGCTGTATTGCAGGTGCTTCCAGCTTTTCCCTTTCCGGCGAGACTGGTATGCGGAGAGTCTGCATTCGACCATTTGTCTTGGGAAACATATCCTTCTTTATAGACCTCAAAACTGTATTTTCCAGATCCGAACAGTTTCGCCTTGCTATCCACTCCGGTACTAATATCCCCCGAAAATTTTCCATTGGCATCGGTATAGAATACCGCCACCGGTTTTCTTAAGGGGGTGATTTGGGTGTCAATCACATAGACTCGGGCAGAGGGGATTGGAGTATTGCTAACATCAGTGACTGTTCCTGCCACACGCGCGGTTGGGATTCCCAATGCCTGAAGTCCTCCCGAGAGAAGGGCGCTGCTATCTCCATTTCCGACCGCAAAATATCTTGTATAGGTGGTTTGTCCCGGCGGTAACGAAAAACTAATTTTTAAGGGGGTGTTTGGATCTTGGGGGTTGCTGGTTGGGATGAGTCCAGGAATGACCTGTTCTCCAGGCGCAAGAATAGAGACCCCTGAAACAGTTAGGAGCTGGGTATCGCGATAAGTCCCATCCGAATTTTTAAAGGTGTCTACATCATAAAAAAATCCGTAAGAAACCTGGGTATCGGTTTCCATTCCGGTGTTCAGAACCGCCGGAACATTTCGGCTGGAATATAAACCCTGTCCGGTAAATCCTGTTCCTGGGATAAAATTTTCGAGTGTTCCGGAAGAGTTGATCCAGTCGCCAATCGGCATCGAAACAGGATCTTTGCCCGAATTTTGCAAATAGGTTTGCACAATCAGATACGGTTGTGTTGGGGTTTTCATTATATATTCGGTCACTAGGGTGGTGGAAATTGCCCGAAGTCTTGGAAGGGTTGAAAACGGATCGGCTGCATCATTAAACTGTTGGGGGAAAAAAAGTTTTATCCCCCCAGCAGCAATTTTTGCGAAAGGGACGATAATCGAGGTCTGGATATAATCATAAACATTCAATATTCCGGTCGCTCGAACAATCACCGGCCCTTTTGAAAAGTCGGCATTCACAATTTCGAGTCTTTTATAAAAGGGGGTCCAGGAGACGTTGATGAGAGGAAAAGTAATTCCGAAGTTGTCGCGCCCCGGCTCTCCGGCTGGGCGTAAAATATCGCCGTCGATAATATTTCCACCATATAAGGCAACCCCGGCATTTCGGCGAGGTTTCTGGATGATGATTCTGATTTTGTCATTTTGAATCAGGATATCGCCCACCCGCCCTTGGGCGAGAGGGCCACCGATCAGGTATTTTGCATCTCCGACCCGTCCGGCACCCCGAAAAGCGGTCGGTTCTCCGGTGACCTCGGGGCCGTAAACCCCATCGGACAGAGAGGGATTGGAGGTCGATTGAGAGCCTCCTCCGCAAGCATTGAGAAGAGAGAGAGTCGATAACAAAAACAATAAAAACAAAGTCCGGTAATTGGCAAAAATCGGTTTCAAAGGAACCTCCCAAAGGTTTTTGTAGGGTCGAATCGATTCGACCAAAATTGATGTGAATCAGGTTTTTTGTGCGAATGAATTCGCACCTACCTATATTATTATCGGCATTTCATCACCCAACGTTGTTGACGCAGGGAGTTATTCATAAAAAGATTGTTTAAAAATGCCTGGTTTTGTAAAGAAATTTGAAATAAAAACAGCTCATACTTTCATATCTGATTGGCAGGTAAAGTAAAGACGCAGTATGTCATCCCAATGAGGCAAAATGTTTTACGTTTTAAAGCAGATTTCTTTTTGTTACGGACACCGCCTTTTAAATTATCAGGGGAAATGCGCCCATCCCCACGGACACAATGGTTTGGCGGAGTTGCAGTTTCATTCCGAAAAACTTGATTCTCGGGGAATGGTGCTCGATTTTGATGAAATCAAGCAGTGTGCAAAAACTTTTATTGATGAAAAATTTGATCATCAGATGATTCTTTGTGAGAAAGATCCTTTGGTTCCGATTCTTCAAAAGATGAATGAGCCGATTTATTTGATGAAAGAAAATCCGACCGCTGAAAATATTGCGAAACATCTGTTTGATCATGTGAAGCAAAAAGGGTTTCCGATTGTTTCCGTCAAAATTTGGGAGACCCCGAATTCTTGTGCGGAGTATAAAGAATAATCTTACTCCTCCCCTTAAAATAAGGGGTTAGCGTCGCCAAAGGCTATGCTCGCCTTGCTGAAGGCTCGGCGAAGCAGGCCGACGGCGCGAGGTTGGTAGGGGATATGAAATATTTGCATGACTCGCAGGTTCATATCACCCCCTAACCCGCTCCGTCGCTAAAGCTATGGTGCGTCAGCGACCCTCTTACCTTAAGAGGGGGAAGTGAATGGATCATAATATGGCAAATATTTTCACCTCCTCCGATCTAAAAATTTTTCAAAATCTTGAGCAGGATTTTTTGAAGAGGGCAGATCTGCTTTATCCATTCTATCTATGCGGTCTGCAGAGAGGGGTGAAACTCCAGTGAAAATCTATACGAAAAAAGGGGATCAAGGTTTTACGACTCTTTTCGGCACCGGATCTTATTCGAAAGATCATATTCGAATCGAGGCGTACGGAACAGTCGATGAACTGAACAGCGTGATGGGGACAGTGATTGCCGAGATCGCGGTTGTTTCGGCGAATGTTGAAGATTCTGAGTCGACCCGCTCTTTTCTGCAGATTATTCATCTTCTGCAAGAAATTCAAAAACAGCTTTTCGTGATTGGTGCTGAGCTGGCGACCCCCGATCCATCCCCAAAAATGGGAGCCGGGTTTATTCAACTTACTCATGTAAGTATTCTCGAAAAAGAAATTGATCAGATGGAAACCGAATTGAAACCGCTCACCCAATTTATCCTCCCGGGTGGATCAAAGCCTGCCTCGCTTCTCCATCTTGCCCGCACTGTTTGTCGCCGGGCCGAGCGGAAGGTAATCTCTCTTTTTCATGAAGAAAAAGTTCGCCCCGAAGTGATTGTTTATCTGAATCGTCTTTCCGATTTTCTTTTTGTAATGGCGAGGTTTGTGAATCATCAGTTGAAAGTCGAAGATCTTTTTTGGGAAGGGATTTTGAAATAAAAAAGCAGAGAGAATTCAAAAACTCTCTCTGCTTCTTCCTCATCCAATTTCCATCAAACTCACTGACGATAAATACTTCGCTGTCGTGCTTTTCTGAATCGAAGATAAACGAACGGCGCAAGCCAGAGAATGCCGAGCAGTCCGAAGCCGAAGGGAATTTCGCTGGAGAGTATAGAGCAACCGCCGCCATCACCTTCGCCACTTCCATTTCCACCTGTATTTCCTCTAGGAGGTGGGGCATTTGGATCTTGAATCGTTCCTTTTAATGGAATTTCGATACGACTATTACTTGCATTGCTTTCAATAATTACCGTTCCTGTTTTAGACCCTAAGCTGTTTGAGGAAAAATTAGCTGTCACTGCACAGGTGGTCCCAATCGGTTTTGAATTGTTTAGTTCACAATTGTGAGTAATTGAAAAATCATTGTTATTCGAGCTGATGTTAGTAATGGTTAATGGAACAGATCGATAAGTTAAGTTAATTGTTTGAGGTGGAATTGAACTGTTTAAATTTTGTTGTCCAAAATCAATGGAGTTTGGATTGGCTGCTAATTGGGGATCTAATTCAGGTCCAATAAAATTACCGACGGTGCTACTTTTTTTGAAATTGGCATCTATAGTACTAGAAACATTATTCAGAGGTTTGCTGGCAAGCGTAATGCTTCCGTCAGTAGATGTTGAAGGAATATAAACCCTTAGTCCATTAGGGGTTGAAGATAAACCATTAGGAGCAAATGATAATGTCTTGTGGATTGCATCACCGAGGTTAATTTTATCATTTGGAATAGTTAGAATGTCGAACGATGTTGTTCCTGGATTTGCAGTAGTAACATATAAAAAACCGAAGTCGTTACTCACTAAGACTTGTTGTGGTAAAAGTCCAACCTCTTTTGATACGTTTTTATATTGAATTCCATTATTCGTTTCTTGAAATACTGACACATAACTTTTTTTTAGAACCCACTTCATTATGTGCTACATAAATAAAATCACCTTTTGAAGCGATGCCGACAGGACGATCAAATAAAGGGTTTGCACCACGAGGAATGCTAGCTAAATTAAAAGTGGATAATGATTTTATATCAGAAGAGGAAATGTCGAAAATTGAGATTGTTCCCGCAGTTAAATTTGAAACATATAGGCGTTTTATTGTGCCGTTTGCGGTGATTGTAACTCCCGCTGGACCGTTTCCTGTAGGAATGGGGTTTCCTATAATGGGATTCGGATCAACCCCAATTTTTTTTGTATCAATTATTGATAAAGTATTATCATTAACATTTGTAACAAAAACACGACTATCGTCCGGATCCACAATAACATTAAATGGGCCGTTGCCAACCGTTACATCGGTTATTTTTGTGTTAGTGGTTGTATTGATGACCGAAACAGATTTTGAACTGTTATTTACAACATAGACTCTACTTCCATCCGGATTTACTGCAATTCCTGCAGGATCTTTTCCAACATCCACGCTTCCGATCAGAGTATGAGCAAGATTGGTAACATCATAGATGTATACTTTTTTATCCGCTGCAGACCCTAAATACAT
>CAZSRQ010000044.1:0-16000 GCA_964609335.1 uncultured Pseudomonadota bacterium | reverse complement strand
AACAATGCTCAAAACAACCAACTGATTTTATTCAACTATTAACCGGACAGTAGTGGTAAATTAACTAACTAGAAGACCGACCTGAATTTGAAGGGTTTGCAGAAGAACCGGTAGCGGAAGAGGCTTCGGAATCAACCCTTTCCTTTAACTCTTTTCCCACCTTGAAGAATGGAAGTTTTTTCGGCTTTACCTCAATCGATTCACTCGTTCTCGGATTTCGTCCCACATAAGCCCCATAGCTTCGGCTGACAAAACTCCCAAATCCGCGGATTTCGATTCGTTCCCCCTTCGCCAACGCCTCGGTCATGGAATCAAAAATCAGATTCACCAGATCTTCGGACTGCTTTTTGGCAATCTTCGCCTTTTCCGCAATCAACTCAATCAGCTCCGACTTATTCATAATAAGCCTCCCCCCTCTTTTGATGATTGACGTCAACTTCAGTTAAGTCTTTAAAATTATTGTAAAATAGTATCAATTTATTTTGGGAGGTGTCAACGAAGAAGAAATCAGGAGACAGAATGTAGAAAAAGATAGAAGACACGAGATTGGAAAAAATAAGGATTTTTCATTTTTATTCTGATTTCTGTCTTCTGATTTCTTCTTCAAAATTGGTAATAAACACTCGAGGTATACGTTTGCGAACTAAACCCATTGTCTCGGTTTTCAAAATCGATATCCATTCGAACTCCCGTATTATTGGCGATAATCCATTCAATACCCCCTCCATAATGATTTGCTTCGAATTTTTGGGTTTTTTCATGGGTATCTTTATCAAAGCTTTCTTTGGTTCGAGAATAAGCAAGAGTCAGTTTTAAGACATCTTTCAGCGGAATAAAAGAGAGACGAATTGGAATGGAATAGTCGATATCTCGATCAAACTTTTCCTCTACTTTGGTGATGGTAGGATCGTAGCTAAAATCAAGAATTCCCCAATTGGTAAAATGCCAACTGACTCCGGGAGACAAAGTATGGGCATTTGCAACATTATATAATCGATAAGTGTAACGAAAATAAAACTGAAACGATTGGGATAAAATGGTTGTCATCTCAAAAGCATTCTGGATCTTAGGAATTCCATACTCAACCGGTGCATAAGAAAAAAGATCGCTTAAAATAATTTTCGGATGGATATAATATCCACCTCCCGCAGTATAAGTATAGGTGCGGTTTCCAAATCGATTAAGATAATCAAACTTTCCCATCAAAAAATATTTTTCAGAAGTCGAATAATGGGCCTGAACGAAAACACTCGGCGCGGTTTTGGAAACGTTTACCTTAATATTCCCTTCCCCAAAATCCAATCGCCAACGTTTTTTAGAGCTATCTAAGATATTAAATTGTTTCCGAATCACCGGCTCAAAAGGAAGCCCTTCTGATTCTTGGGATTTTTCAGGAACTGCTCTTTTATAAAGATCTTCGGCTTGCAGAAGAGAAGAAGTCAACGCGACGAAAGCGAATAGAAAAAAAGGGAAAGTAGTTTTCTGAGCCCATCGATTTTGAAGCATCAACTAAAATTGTACCGACTTAGAAGAAGAGAAGAAATAAGAAAGTAAAAATTTATATAATAAATTATGACGCAGTCATGACGCACTTGTTAAGATCTGTCTAAAACTGGTAAAAAATGCTGGAATTATAGGTTTGAACATGCTGACCATTATTTCGATCTTCATAATCGGTATCGATCCGTAATCCAACATTGCGAATCATTACCCATTCAAGTCCTGCACCGAAATGATTCGAACGAAATCTTCCTACAGGAAAAACCGGATTTCCTGCATCGAAACTCTCCTGCTCTCGGACGTAGTTTAAATAAAACTTGAACCGATCTTCGACCGGAATAAATGTCAATCGAGCTGAAGTAGAATAGTCACGCGCCCAACCGGCAGCCACATCGGTTTTTGTCGGAATATTGACATAATTAATGTCAAAAATTCCCCATTGATTGAAGTACCATGCAACTCCTGTTGTCACGGCATGCAACTTAACCAATTGATATTGTGAAAAATTATATCGGATATAAGGATTCAAACCGTGCGGAGCAATCCCCGAAACTTCAAAGATATTTTGAAGTCTTACCAAAACATCGCTGGTGGGTGAAGTCGCAATAGTATCACTGATGATAATACGAGGATGAACATAATATCCTCCTCCCACTGTATAAGAATAATTTTTTTCTCCAAACTTATTGAGATAGTCAAAACGACCTAACAAAAAATATTTTTTTGGATTTTTATAATAAAGTTGGAAAAATGCACCTGAGGCACTTGGGAAAAAATTGAACTTCATTCCAACTCCCCCGACATCGACTCGCCAACGGGTTTGAGAACCACTTAAAATATCAAAGTGAGTTCGATTCACCGCGGTATTCGGATCTTTTATGAACGATTCCCCTTTCGCTCCTGCTTGGGCTTCTTGATTATTCGGATCTTGTTTTAAAACTTCTTGATATAAATTCTTACTTTTTTCAGTATTTTTTTCTCTTCTTTCAAGGTTAGCGAGTAAGAGAAGAGCTTCTTTATTGCTGGAATTAGCAGCAAGTGCCTTTTGAGTCCAATTGCGAATCTCCACTCGATTGTCTAGCCGACTCGCAAGATACGCTTTTCCCATCCATGCATCGGGATGATTCTGTTTTTTTGCCAGCACTTCGTCATAACAATGGGAGGCTTCTGGATAATTCTGACTCCATCGATAAAGATTGCAAAGTTCGATTTTCCAATCGAGATTGTCCGGTTTTTCGGCACTCAGTTTTTGGAGGAGAGGAATCGCCTCTGAAAACTTTTTCTCATTTTTTAAGGATTGAATTTGTTGATATTCAGCGGATTGAGAATCGGTAGCAATCTTGGGATTGGATGCCGCCGTTTGGAGAGCCTTAGCTGCTCTCGCCTTCTTTGCTTCTGTTTTTTTCACTTCGGCTAAAAACTGCACCGCATCTTTATTTTGGGGATTTTTTGCTAATACTTTCAACGCAAAACTTTTACCCTGCGACAAATTTCCTCTAGCCCTTGCTAAATAAGCTTTTCCCATCCATGCATCGGGATGATCCGGCATCTTCCGTAAAACCTCCTCAAAGCAGTTGGATGATTTTTGAGTCGCTTTGGTCCATCGATAAAGATGACAAAGCTCCACCTTCCAATCGATATTTTCCGCTTGGGAAAAAACCAATTTTTCCAGAAGAGGAGTCGCTTCGGAATATTTTTTTTCATTTTTTAAGGTTTGGATTTGCTGATGAATCGTTTCTGAACTTTCTGAAAAAGCGAAGAAAGGAAAACAAAACAAAACGAGAACGAATAAGATGAGAGAAAAGAGGTTTTTGTTGTTTTTGAAGATAATCAATAACATCTTTTAACTCTTTTTGACGATTCTATAAAATCTTTTCTTTTTTACCTGAAAATTATTTCCACAGAATACAGAAGAGTGAGTCAAAAATCACTCATTTTACTTTTTTCTGACGGTTAACATATTCTTTTGTTTCGATTAACTTTCAAAGCGATTTATAATGGTCAGGTAAAGTCCTGAACAAACCGTTTCTATGCACAACTTTCCGGAAAGAGAGACCACTCCCCGATCAAACCATGCCTATGTTTATGGGTGTACCGTTTTATCAAAAATTTCCTCTCTGCTTCTGATCTTCACCGGAGCTCTTGTTCTTCTCGGATGGGTTCTCGACAATGCCATCCTCAAATCGATGTTGCCCGATTTAGTCACGATGAAAGCGAATACGGCATTTAGCTTCGTTTTTCTGGGAATTTTCTTGTGGATAAAAAATATCGGCCACCCGACTCCGACTGTCCGCTGGATTCAAAAAGGATCTGCCGCTGTTATCCTGTTCATCGGCCTTGCGACCTTGGCTGAATATCTGTCCGGAATCGATTTCAAAATCGATCTGCTGTTTTTTGGGGATGTGGCCAATCCAACCAGAAATCCGTATCCGGGGAGAATGGCACCTGTCACGGCAATCACGTTTATACTGTTCGGCATTCTGCTCTGTTTTTTCGATCGCCAGCTGGAAAAAAAAATCGGGCAGCTGATGGTTCTCGCCTTTACCTTCATCCCCTTTCTTGGATTCATCGGTTATCTTTATAATGTAAGATCATTTCATGGATTGGCCTCTTCCTATGCCTCGATGGCGCTTCACACCTCGATTGCCTTTGTGATTGCCGGTCTCGGAATCCTCTGTTCCCGTTCCCAAACAGGAATCATGCAGGTGGTAACAAGCAATACGGCGGGAGGAATTCTGATCCGACGACTCTTGCCCGCATCGATTCTGCTCCCTTTATCGATCGGTTATCTTCGCCTCTGGGGAGAAAGACAGGGATATTACGGAACCGAATTTGGCCTCTCCATTTTTGCACTCTCGAACGTCGTTTTTTTCACTATTCTCATCTGGCGCAACGGCACACTTTTTTACAAGATCGATATCAAACGTCAGGAAGCAGAAAGAAAACTCTCAAAGGCATATGAGGAACTTGAAATGAGGGTCAGGGAGCGAACCCGGGCACTTCAGGAAAGTGAAGAAAAACTGGTCAAGTCAAACTCCCAGATGAAGGCGATTCTCGATGGAGCGAATTACAGCATTATCTCGACGGAACTCGACGGAACCATCACCTCTTTCAATAATGGGGCTGAGCGAATGCTCGGCTATCTTTCCGAGGAAGTGGTTGGAAAGAAAACCCCCGAAATCATTCATGACAAAAACGAGGTCAAAAAAAGGGCGGAAGAGCTCAGCAAAGAATTGGGAAAGATCATTGAACCGGGCTTTGAGGTTTTTGTGGTCAAACCGAAATCGGGCAAGCCGGAGGAAAGGGAGTGGAGCTATATCCGAAAAGACCGGAGCCGATTTCCGGTTCTTCTTTCAGTCACCCCCGTCTATTCACCCGATCAAAAAATTACCGGTTTTTTGGGAATTGCCTCGGATATTACCGAACGGAAAAAGATCGACCGGATGAAAAATGAGTTTATCTCCACCGTCAGTCATGAGCTTCGGACCCCGCTCACCTCGATTCGCGGTTCGCTCGGACTCATCGCAGGGGGAATGGCGGGAGAAATTACGCCGGAAGCAAAAACCCTCATTGAAATCGGCATACACAATTGCGAACGATTGATCCGGTTGATCAACGATATTCTAGATATCGAAAAAATAGAGGCCGGAAAAACCGTCTTTCAAATGAAACCGCTCCCTCTGGTTTCTCTCATTCAACAATCGATCGCCAACAACCAAAGCTATGCCGAGCAATACAAGGTGCGATTTGTCCTGGAAAATGAACTGACCGAAGCGACAGTGAACGCCGACGAGGATCGGCTGTTGCAGGTGATGACCAATCTGCTTTCAAATGCGGTCAAGTTTTCTTCGGCCGATGGAACAGTCACCACAAGAATTTCCCGTCATCCCCCCTTCGTCAGGGTTTCGGTGATCGATCTCGGATCGGGCATTCCAAAAGAGTTCCAGACAAGGCTTTTTGAAAAATTTTCCCAGGCCGACTCTTCCGATTCGAGAAAACAGGATGGAACAGGACTCGGCCTCAGCATCTGCAAGGCTCTCATTGAAAAAATGGGGGGCAAAATCGGTTTTGTCACAAACGAAAACGGGAGCATTTTTTATTTTGATTTGCCGGAGGTGAATTCTTCCAATGACTGATTCCCCAAAAAAAATACTGATTGTCGAGGACGATGAGGAAATCGCCTATATCATCGATTTCATGCTGAAGCGGGAAGGTTATGAGACGACACGGGCAACCGATGGAAAGCAGGCGATCGACTATGTCCACCAGCAACCGCCGGTGAATCTGGTCACGCTCGATCTGATGCTCCCATACCGCGACGGGTTTCAGGTGTTGGCGGAGATCCGTAGACAGCCGGGATGGGAAAACATTCCGGTCATCATCCTCTCGGCCAAAACCCAGGAAGCCGATATCGTTCGGGGACTCAGCACCGGATCGAATGATTATCTGACAAAACCTTTTCAACCGATGGAACTGTTGGCGAGAATCAGGAGGCTGGTAAAGTGAGCTCTTCCGCATCCATCCTCCGGGTTGTTTTTTTCAGCGGCGGAATCGCCGTGACTCTCTCGATTCTCTTTCTGTTTTTTGCCGTCATTCTCCATATCCTGAATCAACGAAAGGAAGATTATCTGCGTCGTTTTTCCGAACAGATGAGACCTTATCTGATGAAAGCTGTTTTTGAAGAGAAAGTTGAACTTCCCGTTCTCTCCAAAAAAGAGAAAATTGCCCTTCTTGATTTGTGGAACCGGATTCACCCAACGCTGAAAGGGCCTGCCAAAGAAAAACTGAATCGGCTCGCCTACCAAAACCGACTCGATCAACTCGCCTTTTCACTTTTTCAAAAAAGAGGTTTTTACAAAAAAATGCTCGCGATCTGGACCCTCGGCCATCTGAAAGAAAAAAGGAAATGGGATCAACTGCTCCAGCTTTTAAACCATCCCGATTCCTATCTCTCCCTTGCAGCGGCGCAAAGTCTGCTTCGAATCGATCCGCATTCGTCGATCCCTTTCCTGATCCCCTTTTGGGTGAAACGGAAAGACTGGCCACCAACCAAAGTGGTGATGATGCTGAAAGAGAATGAAACCGTCGAAATCAATCGCTCGCTGGCTCAATTTTTTGCCGCAGTTCCGGCCGATCGAATCCCGCTTTTTTTGCGCTATCTCGAAATGATCTGGAGCCCGGCTCTTTCGCCAATTGTCCGTCAGGTTCTCAATTCGACCTCCGATCCGGAAATTATTTCAACCGGACTTCGTCTGCTCAGAACGCCGGATGATCTGCCGACCATTCGACATTATCTTTTCCATCCGAGCGAACCGGTGAGAGTTCAGGCAACCAAGGCGCTCGGCAGAGTCGGAACAGAAGAGGATATCCCTTCCCTCGTTTCACTTCTCTCGGATGGGGATTGGTGGATTCGTTACCAGGCGGCAAATGCCCTGGCCCGTTTCGGTTTCGTCGGAATGGAGAAATTGAAAAAAATCCGGGAAGAACAGAAAAATCCGCTGGCGCAGGAGATTTTGACCTTTGTCATTGCGGAGAGGGAATTTGGTTAAAGCAAAAATACCTCCTCTTCAGATGAAGAGGAGGAGACAAAGAATAGGGTTTTATACAGTGATCCTCAAAATCATTCTCATCAGCCAAAGCATCTTTTTTGCCTATTTCGTCTCGATCAACCTCATCTATTTTATTCTCAATCTGATCGCGGCAAAAAATATTGTTCGTCATTACCAGATTGGAGAGATCAATCCGTTCCCCCAAAGTTTTTTGGGATTCGAACCGCCGATCTCTGTCTTGGTTCCGGCCCATAATGAAGAAAAAATTATCGTCGAAACAATCCGCTCGCTGCTGCAACTGACCTATTCGAATTATGAAATCATTATTATCAACGATGGTTCGCGCGATAAAACCGTCGAGGTTTTGATCAAAGAATTTTCCCTGGTTTTATTTCCAGAATCTTTTCCCCAGGAACTTCCAACCGAGAAGGTGAGAGCGGTTTACCGTTCGAAAATCTATCCCCAACTCAAACTGGTCGACAAGGAAAAAGGGGGGAAAGCGGATGCCTTGAACGCCGGAATCAATCTTTCCCACTATCCGCTGGTATGCACCATTGATGCCGATTCGATCCTGCAACGAAACAGTCTGCATCTGGTGGCGATCCCCTTTCTGGAAGATTCACTCACGATCGCCTCGGGAGGAATTGTCCGAATCGTCAACGGTTGCGAAATCAAAGAGGGGTATCTGATAAAAACAGGACTTCCCTGGAAGTTTTTGGTAAACTTTCAGGTGATCGAATATCTTCGCGCATTTTTGTTCGGGCGACTCGGATGGTCTCCGATGAACGCCCTGATGGTCATCTCCGGAGCATTCGGCCTTTTCAAAAAGAGGGCGGTGATCGAGGCGGGAGGGTATCTGGTCGGGACAGTCGGAGAAGATATGGAGATCGTGGTTCGCCTCCATCGTCTCTTCAAATATTCGGGAAAACCTTATCGAATCTCTTATGTTCCTGATCCGATCTGCTGGACCGAGGCTCCCGAAACTCTTTCAGTCTTGAGAAAACAGCGGCTCAGTTGGCAACGGGGAATTTCCGAAAGCCTGACCAAAAACATGAAGTTGCTTTTTTACCCAAAGGGGGGGGCGGTCAGTTGGCTCGCGTTTCCCTACATGATATTTTTTGAATGGCTCGGCCCTTTTATCGAGATGGGGGGATACCTGATCACGCTGCTCGCCTATTTTTTCGGTTACCTCTCTCTTGAATCGTTGCTCGTGTTTTTGTTCGCCGCGATCGGGATGGGGTTGATGCTTTCAACCAGCACACTCTTTTTGGAGGAAATTTCCTACCGGATCTACTCGGGAGGACGAAATTTTTTCCTGCTGATCGGAGCGGCGATTCTGGAAAATTTTGGATATCGCCAACTCAACTCATTCTGGCGACTGCAGGGAATTTTATGGTGGCTGATTCATCCGACAGCCGAGAGGGCCGAAATTGAACGAGTGGGGAGAAACCAGAATCCATAAGACATCTCTCCCTCTTAATCTTGGGAAGACGGAGCAGACTTCATAGGAGAAAAATTTTATGCCGACAGTTCCCCTGAAAAAAATCATGCTGGTAGAAGATGAACCGGATATTCAAATGATTGTCAAAATGGTGCTTGAAAACGGGGGATTTGTGGTCGAGGTTTGCGGCACCGGAATGGAGGCGCTGCAAAAAGTGCTTGCCTTCTCTCCCGACCTGATTCTGCTCGATATGATGATGCCCGGAATGGATGGAATCACCACCTTAAAAAAGCTTCGCAAAATCCCGGAAGCTTCAGAGCTGCCGGTGATCTTCATGACAGCCAAAGTGCAGAAAAAAGAGATGGAACAGTACAAAATTTTTGGGGCGATGGATGTCATCACAAAACCGTTTGATCCGATGTTGCTGGTTTCGACGCTGAAAGAGATTTGGGAGAAAGGTCAAAAAGGGAAATAAAATCCCCTTTGGCAGAGAGCTGGAAAACCCCAATGAATAAAGAAAAAAAACCGATTCTCTCAAATCTTCTCCAGCTCTTGATCGGATTTGCCTTTTTCCTTCTTGGCTCGACGGTCATGTACGGATGGCTCATCCAGAACCTGACGCTGGTACAAGTTCTCCCCACCTTTGTCCCGATGCAATTCAATGCGGCACTCTGCTTTACCTTGACAGGAGTGGGGCTGATCATTTTGACATCCGGCTTCAGACACCTCAGCCGGGTTCCGGTTTTTTTCGTTTTCTGTCTCGCTTTTCTCACCCTGATTGAACATTTTTTCGGGATCGACCTGAAGATTGACCGGCTCTTCCTCACCCCTTTTACCTCGATCTTCACGCTTCATCCCGGAAGAATCCCCCCGAATGCGGCACTCTGTTTTGTGGTGATATCTGCCATCCTTTGGCTCCGAAGCGGAGAGAGGCAGTCGTATTATACGACCCGCATCAAGCTTTTCTTAAGTTTTCTGGTTTTTTCATTGGCCGTTCCTGTCCTGATCGGTTATTTCATCGAAACCGAAAGTGGCACACGTTGGGCTCATTTTACCCTGATGGCTTTTCATGGTTCGATCGCCTTCACTTTTTTCGGGTTTCTCTTTTTCCTGATGTTGGCTCGTGAAAATCGCGACACCTATTGGTTCGCCTTTTTGCCGGCATCGCTGATTTTGTTCGTGACGCTGATGCTCTGGCAGTTTTTCGGTCGATCGGAAAAACTGCTCCTCAATGGAATAGTCGGGTCGACCGGTTTTTCCCCCACCATCGATCTGCTCCTGGAGAAAAGATCTTCTGTCGCCGACCTGATTCTCCTCTTTGGGGTATTTATTTCTGGATTTATCTCGCTCACCCTTCTCTTCTCACACAAGATAAAACTGCAGACAGAAGATCTTCAGCAAAAATCCGAATCACTCATCCGGCTGAATGTGGCAACTTTGAACATGGTCGAAGACCTGCAAAATACCAAAGCAGACCTTCAGCAAACCTCACACCGACTCGATCTCGCCCTGAGCGCCGGAAAAATAGGAACCTGGAGCTGGAATATTCCGGATGATTTGATCACGGTCGACAGACATATTTACCCGCTTTTCAATCGGACGAAAAAAAATTTTCCGGAAAAACTAAAAGATTTTCTGAAACTGATATCCCCGGAAGACCAGGAGCGGGCATTGAGGGAAATCAACCTCTCGATCAGGGAACGAAAAGAGTTGAATACAAATTGGCCGGTTTTATGGCCGGATCAAACGGTTCATTTCATCGCATCGCGGGGAGAGGTCTATCTGAACGAAAAAGGGGAGGCGGTCAAAATCACCGGGGTTTCTTTTGACATTACAAAAGAAAAAGAGCTGGAAAGGATGAAAAACGAATTCATCTCGACGGTCAGCCACGAACTCCGGACCCCACTCACCTCCATTCGCGGTTCTCTCGGGATTGTCGCCGCCGGCATGGCGGGAGAAGTTCCACAGAAGGCAAAAGAACTTATCGAGATTGGGATCAACAATTGCGATCGGCTCACCCGCCTGATCACCGACATTCTCGATCTTGAAAAGATGGAATCGGGAAAAATGAAAATCACCCTTACCCCCACTCTTCTTCTCCCGCTCGTCAGGCAGTCGATCGAAATCAGCCAGGCGGATGCCCACAAGCACCAGATAAAACTGGTTTTGGAGAAAGAACTACCCGAGGTTCAATCCCAGGTCGATGGAGACAAGGTCATTCAGGCGATCACCAATCTTCTCTCAAATGCGATCAAATTTTCCCCCACGAACGGAACGGTAAAAATCTCGATGTTGGATCACCCTTCGTCGGTTCGGATTTCTGTCTCCGATCAGGGGCCCGGAATTTCCGAAGAGTTCAAATCGCGGATCTTCCAAAAATTTTCCCAGGCCGATTCTTCCGATACCCGTCATAAATCGGGAACCGGTTTGGGCTTGAGCATCAGCAAGGGAATTATCGAAAGAATGAACGGAAAAATCGGTTTTGAAACCGGTCCGAAAGGATCGGTTTTTTATTTTGATCTGCCGAAGTCGGACGAGACAAAAAAAGAGGCTGGCTGCTGACCGGTCAGACAAATGAGCCCTGGAAATTTGAAAAAAAATAGAATGACTCGGCTCTTCGTTTTCTTTTATAATTCCCTCTCCCAAAAAAATATGATTCTCCATTCGCTTGCCTCCAAAATTTCTGATCGATCCGCCTGCGTCGCCGTCCTCGGAATCGGATATGTCGGCCTTCCGCTCGCCGTTGCCTCCGCCGAAGCCGGATTTACCACCCTGGGACTCGATCCTGACAAAAACCGGGTGGAATCGGTTCAACAGGGAAAAAGCTATAGCCCCGATATCGATTCACAAACGGTCGGCTCGCTGGTGCAAAAAAAGAAACTTCGGGCCACCTCCGATTTTTCTTCGCTGAAAGATTGCGACATCATTTGCATTTCGGTTCCAACTTTGATGGATGAAAAAAAAAATCCCGATCTCTCTTTTGTGTTAAGTGCCGCCCGGGATATCAAAAAATATTTAAGACCCGGCCAGCTGATTATTCTCCAATCGACCACTTTTCCAGGAACCACAAAGGAGATTCTTCTCCCGATTTTAGGGGAATCGGGTCTTCAAGTCGGAAAAGATTTTTTTCTCGCCTACTCCCCCGAGCGGATCGATCCGGGAAATGACCGGTTTAACATCTCCAATACCCCCAAAGTTGTGGGAGGAATCACCCCCGGTTGCACTCAACTGATCCAGCAATTTTATCAAACCTTTATTGACACGGTCGTTCCGGTCAGCTCCACCGAGGCGGCCGAAATGGTGAAGGTGGTCGAAAACAGTTTCAGAATTGTGAATATCGCCTTTGCGAATGAACTCGCCCTGAGTTGTTCAAAGCTGGGGATCAATACCTGGGAGGTTCTGGAGGCAGCCGCAACCAAACCTTTCGGCTTTATGTTGTTCTATCCCGGCCCGGGGATTGGTGGACGTTGCATTCCGGTCACTCCGCACTTTTTGCGCTGGAAAATGGAATCGGTCGGTTCTTCTGCCGATTTCATCAGGCTCGCAGACAAAATCAACACCTGGATGCCGGAATACGTCGTTCAAAAAACCTTGTCCGAATTAAAATCGAGAAAAGTCGAAATTTCAAAAGCGAAAATTCTGGTGCTGGGAATCGCATATAAACGGGATATTGATGACTATCAATACTCCCCTGCCCTCGATGTCATTCGAGGTTTTGAAAAACAGATCGCCCAGGTGAGTTATCACGATCCGTTTATTTCCCGACTCAAGATCGGAAAAACTGAATATCATTCCCTTTCAATCGATCAAGGATTTGAAAATTTTGACGCAGTCGTTTTGACAACCCATCACACAAAATTTGATCTGGAAAAAATTGTCGCAAAATCGAAACTTTTTATTGATACGCGAAATGCAACAAAAAATATCAATGATTATCCTGGAAAAATTGTGAGACTTTACAGTTAATCTGCTTAATCTTTGCACCAGCGCTGAATCTGTTGATACACCCGCCTGCTTCTTTTTAATTCGGCATGGGAAATTCCCAGGAGCACTCTGCAATTCTTTTTCGAAAAACCGGTCGCACTCGAAGAAAACAATCCTTGCCCCGTACCACTCGCCGGATGAACCAATCCATCCCCAAAAAGTCGCCCCCATCTGGAACCGGCAACCCTAGAGAGAGTTCCGCAGATGAGATAATGATCGGCGTTTTTCAGAAGCGGGATCTTATTTTCGTGCCAGTAAAAAAGATGGTCGGCGTTTTTTTTCTTCCACTCTTCATCGGCAAGATAACCATGTCGAAGATCTTTGACGCCGGCACTTCGTAGATCCCCCAGAAAGACAATCATCTTCGTGATAGGATTCGGAATCTGTTGCAAGATTGCGGTCGTCAATTTTCCTATTTTTTCAAGATGGGTTCCCAAATGGGGCGAGCCGAGATAAAAAATTTTTTTGACCCGCTTCACCCATTTTTTCTTTTCTTTTTCTCCGTAATAACAGGCACTGCGAAAAACCAATCCCCCCATGCTGTGACCGATCAGAAGGATTTCACCGATTTTTTGCGGAGAAGAGAGAACCAGTTTTTCAAGGAGATTCGACAATCGTCGGCCGTTGGTCGAAATATGCAAACCGGAGTTGTAACGCAAAAAAAGCGGTATAAACCCGAACTCTTTTTCGAGAAGTGAACCGTAGTGAACCGCCGATTTTCTTTTAAACCTCCACCCCTTTTCATCGCCACAGCTTCCATGAGCCAGAATCGATATTTTCAGGGGGGATGCATCGGATGCCACCGACTTTTTCAATCGGCTACCGGTTGCGAAAAGCGAGTGATCGGGGCGATAAAGAGCCATCTGGGTTGCAAAACCACTCTTCCTCTTTTCGAGGGTATCGCCAATAACTCCGTTGAGGATGGCGACGGTTCCATCGATTTTTTGGGCCAAAAAATCGGCAAATTTTTGCATGTTTTTCCCTTGTACGCCTGTTTCCAAAACAATGCTATACAAACCACCGGTTTACAGGTAGTCGGATCACTCAGCTCTTTAAAGAAAGATTCCCATGTCCTTTTTCAATGAAGTTCTAGATCCCCCCAGTTATGGTTTTCAGAGAGATGGAAAGCTGTACATTCCAACCACCCGGGAAATTTTGCGCGAGTTTTTTTCGCGGCTCAATTTTCTGAAATCGAGAAAAAACTGGCTTCCGTTTCTGAGCTGGTTTGCCACATTGGCACTTGCCATTCCGCTTTTTGTTTTCCTATTTTATTTTTTCAGCTGGAAACTTCTGATTTTGGGAATGTTCTACAGCCTGGCGGTTTTGGCAACCCATGCAACGATCTATTATCATCGCTATTCAACCCACAAGGCGTATCAATTCAAAAACAGCTTCTGGAGATTTCTCTGCCGAAATCTGGTCATCAAACTGATCCCGGAAGAAATTTATGTCGTTTCGCATCATGTGCATCACCGCTTTTCCGAGATGCCGGGAGATCCTTATAACGTGCATGCCGGATGGCTTTACTGTTTTCTTGCCGATGTGATTCATCAACCGATCGCCAAAAACCTTTCTGAAAAAGCTTACCGACAAACCAGCCAACTGCTTCAGCATACCGGCATCCGGATGAACAGCTACGAAAAATATCTGAAATGGGGATCGATTTGTCATCCGGTTTTTTCCTATCTTCATTTCGCACTCAACTGGCTCTTTTGGTATTCGGTTTTTTACCTCATCGGCGGACATGCTCTCGCCACCGCCATCTTCGGGCTTTCGATTATCTGGGCGGTCGGCATTAGAACCTTTAATTATGATGGACATGGCGGCGGAAAAAACAGACAGAGAGACGGAATCGATTTTCACAGAAAAGATCTTTCCGTGAACCAGTCGTGGTCAGGATATCTGGGCGGCGAATGGCATAACAATCACCATTTATATCCGCGCGGTGCCCGATCCGGTTTTTTGAATTATCAGATGGATGTTCCGTGGCTTTTCGTGAAGTCACTTTTTTGGATCGGTGGGATTTCTTCTTATCATGATTTCAAAAAAGAGTTTCTTCGGGATCATTATTTTCCCTATTTGGAAAATCAGAAAAAAGAGAAAGAAAAATATAAAATTCTGCCGGTAAAAATTATTCCGGAAAAAATCTGACCTTTCATCGACTTCTTTCACAACCTAATGCCATCACCGCCCTGGGATGCCATAGGCATAATTGATAGTTGATAAAGCCTATCCATTTCAGCCGGTGTAGTCACAAAATCGACTCTTTTTCTTCTCCCTCTCTCTGTCGTCTGGAAATAGGATTCTTTTTCCGAACAACACCAACAACAGCCATTGACTTATCTTGAATCGCGCAAGAGCTGATGATATATTCAGCAACTCTTCAGATAAAATTAAAAAGTTTTCAACCAAGACAGATCAAGTGAAAGGAAAAACTAGGATGAAGCGCGGTTTTCCTCTATTTTTATTTTTTATCTTGAGTGTTGCTTTAGAAAATTCTGCAACAGCCATCGATGTGGCGAGTTGGAATGAACTGAACAGTGCCATCGACAGCGCCAATGTTTCGAGCACATCCACTGCGATTGAATTTACAGGAAATATATCTTCTCCTACCACTTTTCTTACACCGCTCTGCATCGATTCTCCAAATTCTAGCTTTAGTCTGTTAAACGAATGCAATATTACCATGGATGGAAATGGATTCGCTTTACAACCTACCAGTAGTTATCCAGGATTTTTTGTCGGCGGCAATCCTTACAATACATCAGGCTCTCTTGCCAATGCGAGTTCAGTGATCCTGCAAAACCTTACGATTCAGGGAGCCGCGGCGCAAGGAGGGAGTTCGGGGCGAGGGGGCGGCGGCGCAGGTCTTGGAGGAGGATTGTTTGTTTCGACCAACACATCCGTCACGCTCATCGATGTAACGTTCACCAGCTGTTCCGCCTCGGGAGGAAGCGCCAGCGGTAATACTTCACTCCGGGGGGGAGGCGGCATGGGAGGAAATGCGAACTTTGGAGGGGGAGGAGGATTCAACACAGCTGGAACTTTTTCAGATGGGGGTGCCTGCACATTTCAAACAAACGCAGGAGGAATTGGAGGGGGGAACGGTGGAGGACCAAACGGGGGAACTGTTGGAACCATGGGAAGCAACAATGGGGGAATCGGTACGCAATATAATTCGGGCGGGGGTGGCGGATACTCGGGATCAGGGAATGGCGGCAATGGTACGGGTGGAGGATTCGGTGCGGTAGCTCTTACCGGAGGCACTGCCGGACTTGGGGGTGGGGCCGGTGGAAATGGACGTTCTTCCTCGGGGACAACAGGGGGTGGCGGTGGCGGCGGTGGTTATGTCGGCGGCGGTGGCGCAGGTGGAGCTGATCCAGGAGGGACTGGTATCGGTGGAGGTGGTGGTGGTTTTGGAGGCGGCGGCGGTTTTGGAAATACGGCGGGTGGCGGTGGTGGCGGTTTTGGAGGGGGCGGTGGTTTTGGGAATATAGGGGGTGGAGGCGGCGGTGGTTTTGGAGGA
>CAZSRQ010000043.1:0-16146 GCA_964609335.1 uncultured Pseudomonadota bacterium | reverse complement strand
ACGATTCGCCGTAAATGCAGAATACGTCCCTTCTTCCACTCTTTTAAAAGAAGGGGATGAACTAGTTTTTATTCCACCGGTGAGTGGAGGATAAATTAAATGATTCAGATTATAAACCAACCGATTGAAGTAAACACTGTTCTCGCTTCTACCCGAGATGAAAAAGCGGGTGGAAACGTTTATTTTATCGGAACGATTCGCCGAGAAGAGAAAATCGAGGGGATTGAATATCAAAGCTATCTCCCGCTTGCACAATCGGAGTTGGAAAAAGTAGTTGGAGAGGCAAAGCAAAAGTGGTCTTTAAAAAAAGTCTCTGTGGTGCATCGCATTGGCTCGGTTCCGGTCGGCGACGCAGCGGTGGTGATTGCCGTGTCAAGCGCCCATCGAAAAGAGGCTTTTCAGGCGTGTGAGTTTCTAATCGATCGGATCAAAGAGATTGTTCCGATCTGGAAAGAAGGAGGAGCGTCATGTTGTCCGGCCCACTCGGAATAGGATTACTTTGCGGCGGAAGATCGAGCCGCTTCGGATCAAACAAGGCGCTCGCCTCGATCGGAGCGGTTTCTCTCATTCAAAGAGTGGTCGAGCAATTGAAGCTGCTTTCCTATCCGATTTTTTTGATCACTCACCCATCAGAAACTTATTCTTTCTTAAAGCTCCCTGTCGTACTGGATACCGAGCCGTTCGCTGGTCCACTGATCGCTCTGGCGAATGCCTTCGAGAAAACCGCTTATGAAGAGATCCTGCTGGTTGCGTGCGATATCCCCTCGCTCAATTTGAAGTTGGTGCAAGAGCTATCGGGGAGAGATCGCTCCTCCGACGCTTGCGTGGTGAGGGATGAAGCAGGTCCCCAATATCTGTTGGCTCGCTATTCGCGCCGTTTATTGAATCCCCTGAAAAACTTCATCGATCGGGGTGGAAATTCTTTTAAAGAGTTTTTTTTACATCATCCAGAATCGATTCTCTTTCTTGATTCGGAGGAAAAGGTGTTCAATCTCAACACCCAAAAGGAATTGGAGGAATTTGAATGCTCTGCGACTTAAAGAATAGAAAGATTGACTATCTTCGCTTTTCTGTCACCGATCTTTGTAATCTGCGTTGTCACTATTGCATGCCGATGGAAGGAATTACTCGCTTTCCAAAAGAAAAAATTTTGAGCTTTGAAGAAATTGTTCGACTGATTCAAATTTTGGTTCAAATGGGAATTAAGCGTGTGCGTTTTACTGGAGGAGAACCCTTAATTAGAAAGGGTTTGCCCAGTTTAATTGAAAAAGTATCACAGATTTCTGGCATCGAAGAACTGCTGCTTACAACCAATGGCCTCTTGCTCAAACAACATGCCTCCGCCTTAAAAGCGGCCGGTCTTTCTCGAATCAATATTCATTTAGATACCCTTTCACCTGAAAAATTTTTTCAGATTACCCGTTTGGGAAAAATTGAAGATGTTTTCGAGGGAATTCAAGCGGCTCAAGAGGCAGGTTTTGCTTCTCTTAAACTCAATATGGTTCTGCAAAAAGGAATCAATGAGGATGAAGTTTTACCGCTTCTTGAGTTTGCAGCAAAAAACAAGATGATTTTTCGAGTCATTGAATTGATGCCGATTGGAGAAGCTTTGAATCAACACAATCGGTTTCTTTCTGTCCAAGAAGTGAAAGAAAAATTAAAGCAGGAGTTCACTCTGATTCCTTCGCTTTCAAAATGGGGAGCTGGCCCTGCGGAATACTTTCATCTCCCTGAGCTTAATACCGACATTGGCTTTATTAGTCCGATCAGCAAACCTTTTTGTGAAAAATGTAATCGCATTCGCATTTCTAGCGATGGTCGTCTTCAAGATTGCCTCGCCCACGATGGCGATACTTCTCTGAGAGAAACCCTCAGAGACTCAAAAGTAAGCGATCTTGATATTGCGAATCTTATTCAAAGACGTCTTTACTTCAAGGTTTCGGATCACAAAGGTTTTTCCCAAAGTACAAACGAAAAAACCCCATGTATGTATGGAATTGGAGGATAATTATGATCGACATCTCCACGAAAATAGAAACCTTACGGAGCGCAATTGCCGAAACCTCCATTCTGGCAAAACAAGAAACCCTTGAGCGTTGCCTGAAAGGGGATACCCCCAAAGGAGAGGTGTTGCCGGTCGCCCGCGCAGTGGCAGCGCTTGCCGCAAAGAAAACGCCTGAGTTGATCCCTTACTGTCATCCCCTCGCCATCGATTTTGTGAAGGTCGATTTCGAACTCGCCGAAGAAGTTCTCTCGATTCGAGTGGAGGTGAAAGCAATCGGTCGGACCGGCGTAGAGATGGAGGCTCTCACCGCCGCTTCCGTCGCGGCGCTCAATGTTTACGATATGCTTAAAGGGATCGATTCGGAGGTGAAGATTGGACCTTTGTCGTTGCTGAAAAAAACAGGGGGAAAAAGCGACTTTCAGGAGAAGACGATTCGCCCTTACCGGGCGGCCGTTTTGGTTTCATCCGATAGCGTTTCTCAAGGGAAGAAGGGAGATAAGTCTGGAAAGATTATTGTTGATCGAATGAAACGATTTCCGGTGGAGGTGGAGCATTATGAGATTGTTCCGGATGATCCCGAGGCGATCCGAGAAAAAATCCTCTCTTGGTGCGAAAAGGGGATCCAGCTGATCTTAACAACCGGTGGAACCGGCTTAGGGCCGCGCGATCGTACGGTGGAGACAATTCGGCAATTGGTCGATCGAGAAATTCCAGGAATTGCCGAAACGATGCGCGCCTATGGTCAGCGCCGCACCCCGTATGCGATGCTTTCAAGATCCATGGTCGGCCTCAGAGGGGATACGCTGATCGTCACGCTCCCCGGCTCTTCGCGCGGCGTCGAAGAAGGGATTGCGGCGATTTTTCCAAACATCTTGCATCTTTTTCCGATGATCCGCGGGGGAGGACATTAAAAATGGAGTCGACCTTTTATCTTTTGATCCCGCTCTTTTTTCTGGCCGCTGTTCTCTATTCTTCCGCAGGGCTCGGCGGAGGGTCAACTTATCTCGCGCTTCTCTCCCTTTTCGGCTTTTCGCATCTCCACATCCCGCTCTTCGCGTTGAGCTGCAACATCCTGGTTGTAATCGGTGGATTTTGGCATTTTTGGCGGGCAGGTCATTTCCGTTTCGCCTTGGTGTTTCCCTTCTTAATTACTTCTATCCCTTTTTCTTATCTTGGAGGAAGATGCACTCTTGGAAAAAAGGAATTTGCAATTTTACTTTCTCTCTCCTTGGCTTTCGCTGCCTTTCATCTTTTTTTTAAGACGGCGGAAAAAAAACCTCGAGCGGTTTCTCAGAAAAACTCTTTCATACTTGGATTGCCTTTCGGCGCCGTGATCGGATTTTTATCAGGCTTGCTCGGCATTGGAGGAGGGATTTTCTTGAGCCCCTTGCTATTGTTATTGCGCTGGGCTGACTCAAAACAGACCGCGGCGGCAGCAAGCCTGTTCATTCTGATCAACTCTCTGTCGGGATTGATGGGACAACTTTCCAAAGGACAGACATTTGGATATTCTGGATTACTTTTACTTTTGCTAGGCGCCGTCTTCCTAGGATCTCAAATCGGGGCACGATGGGGGGCTTTCCGCTTCTCCACGCTGCTCTTGCAACGGGTAACCGCGGGAATTCTCTCTTTTGCGAGCGCGAGGATCTGGATCGGGTTGTAAGCATTTTTTTAGTTGTTATGAAGCCTAACCGACTTCCAGAATCGATGATCAGCGAACTTCGGTCACTGTCTATTTCCATCTTGACACCCTTCAACCATCACGCTAAGTCAAAAAATGAATCATCATTCATTTTTTGAACCTGGAGGAATCTTATGAATCAAATCCGTGAAGCAGTCATTGTCAGTGCGGTTCGTAGCCCGATGGGGCGCGCGAACAAGGGAAACTTTGTCAATTTGAGAGTCGACGATCTTGGAGCGGCGGTAGTCAAAGAAGCGGTCAAACGAGCGAAGAATTTAGATCCCAACGAAATTGAAGATTTGATTGTCGGTTGCGCCATGCCTGAAGGAGAGCAGGGGATGAACGTGGCAAAAAACGTCGGGTTTTTGGCCGAACTTCCCAATTCAGTCGCTGCGGTTACGGTAAATCGATTCTGTTCTTCTTCTCTGCAAACCATTTTTGATGCAGCTCGCGCGGTCATGGTCGGTGATGGCGATGTCATTGTCGCTGCCGGAATTGAAAGCATGTCGCATGTTCCAATGGGTGGATTTAACCCATCCCTCAATCCCAAACTCATGCAGCCTGGAATGCCAGATGCCTACATTAGTATGGGGCTCACCGCTGAAAACGTCGTTGAAAAATATAAAATCACTCGCCAAGAGATGGATCAGTTTGCCTATGAAAGTCACCAAAAAGCGGTTGCAGCGACTCAATCTGGAAAGTTCAAAAACGAAATTGTCCCGATTGAAATTTTTGTGAATGGTGAAAAAAGAATCATTGATACCGATGAAGGTCCACGCGCTGAAACCACCGTTGAAAAACTCGGAACCTTAAAAGCGGTTTTCAAGCAGAACGGAAGTGTGACCGCCGGAAATTCCTCTCCACTCACCGATGGGGCTGCTGCGGTTGTCATCATGAGTGCCGAAAAAGCAGAAGCTCTCGGAATTAAACCACTCGCCAGAATCCACGCGATGGCAGTTGCCGGTTGCGCTCCCGAATTCATGGGAATGGGACCTGTGCCAGCCGTTCAAAAAGCTCTCAAACGAGCCGGAAAAAAGATTGAGGATATTGATATCGTTGAATTAAACGAGGCGTTTGCTTCCCAAGGGCTTGCGGTTATCAAAGAATTGGGAATCGATCGCAAACGGGTAAATCCGAATGGGGGGGCGATTGCTCTGGGCCATCCTCTCGGTGCCACCGGTGCAAGAATCATGACAACTTTAATCAACGATCTTTTTACTTACGATAAAAAATGGGGTCTTGAGACGATGTGCGTGGGAGGGGGGCAGGGCGCGGCTTGTGTGATTGAGAGGTTGTAGCTTTCATGAAACAAAACCTCACATTCACATGGGATGTAGATAAGGCAGTCAAGAATATTAAAAAACACCGTGTTTCATTTGAAGAGGCGATAACGGTATTTGGTGATCCACTTTCGATGACTATTTCTGATCCTTTCCATTCCTGGGATGAGGAAAGATTTGTTATTATCGGTGAATCTTCTCGCCATAAATTGCTGGTTGTTGTGCACACGGAGGAGGAGAGAGATAATATTCGTCTGATTAGTGCCCGTTTTGCCACAAAGCACGAAAAGGAGATTTATGAAAAGAGGCAAAAAAATAGATTCTGATATGTTGCCTGAATATGATTTTAGCTCTGGGATTCGAGGAAAATATTATAAACGTTATATGCAGGGAACGACGGTTGTCATTTTAGATCCCGATGTTGCAAAGATTTTTCCTGATTCCAAGTCGGTCAATCAAGCACTTCGAGGTTTAGCGAAGATTATTCATGAACAAAAAAGAGTCAATGTAAAGAGGTCAGTCCAATGAAACAAATTAAAAAAGTGGCAGTGTTGGGTGCAGGAGTCATGGGTCACGGAATCGCGGCGCATTTAGCGGGCGCAGGAATTCCATCCTATTTGCTGGATATTGTCCCTCCCAAATTCGGGGACGACGATGCGAAAGCAGGTCTTACCGAAAAAGATCCTCGTTTCCGAAACAAGTTTGCGCTTGCGGGAATTGAGGCGATCAAAAAATCGAAACCTTCTGTTATTTATACTCAGCGCGATCTGAAATTGATTACCCCCGGAAACTTTGAAGATGATTGGGAAAAATTGAAAGAGTGTGACTGGATTGTCGAAGTGGTCGTCGAACGACTCGATATCAAACAGTCGGTTTTTTCGAGAATTGAAAAAGTGATGAGAGAAGATACCATCATCAGCTCGAATACCTCCGGACTTCCGCTCCACTCCCTCGTTGAAGGGCGTACCGAACAATTCAAAAAGAATTTTTTGATTACCCATTTTTTTAATCCTGTCCGCTATCTCAAGCTGGTTGAAGTGGTTTCTTCGAAGGAAACCGATCCTCAAGTTTTAGAGGAGATGGTTCATTTCCTCGAAGAAAACTTAGGGAAAGGGGTCGTTTACGCCAAAGATACCCCCAACTTTATTGCGAATCGAATCGGCGTTTACGCCTTTATGGCAGCAATCAAGCGGGCGATCGATGAAAAATATACGATTGAAGAGGTCGATAAAATTTTGGGCCCAGCGATGGGAAAACCGAAAAGCGCGATGTTCAAAACCGGAGATCTCGCCGGAGTTGATACGCTCGCTCATGTCGTGAAAAATACCTACGAAAGTTGCCCGAACGATGAATCTCGGGAGGTTTTTACACTTCCACCAGTGATGAACAAAATGCTCGAGAATAAATGGTTCGGAAATAAGAGCAAACAAGGTTTTTATCAAAAAACCAAAGACGCGAATGGAACTCAATTGTTGGTCCTCGATCTCGACACCGGAGAATACCGCCCAAAACAAGAGGCGAAATTTGATTCTTTAAAAGAGGTGAAGTCGATTGAAAACGTCGGTGAAAGAATCAAAGCGCTTGTTTCCGCCAGTGATCGTGGGGCAGAATTTGCCTGGAAAACCACTCGTGATATGTTGATTTACACCGCGAACCGGATTCCAGAAATCGCCGATGATATTGTGAATGTCGACAATGCAATGAAATGGGGATTTAACTGGGAAATTGGCCCGTTCGAAATTCTCGATGCGATTGGGGTCAAAGAAGTCGTTGAAAAAATCAAAAAAGATAATCTGAAAGTTCCGGCTCTTTTTTCCCAGGTTTTAGAAAAGGGAAATGGGGTTTTCTATAAACGGGAAAATGGAAAACGTTTTTACTTTGATATTCCGTCGAGCAGTTACAAACCGGTCCCAAGAAAATCGCATGTTTTATTCCTCAAAGATTTAAAAGAACAGAACAAGGTGATCAAGAGCAATGACTCTGCGAGCCTGATTGATCTTGGGGATGGTGTTTTGGCACTTGAATTCCATTCGAAAATGAATGCGATCGATGATGAGATTATCGCGATCGGTCGCGAAGGAATTGAGCGTTGCAAAAAAGATTTCGTCGGAATGGTGATTTATAATGAAGGGGAAAACTTTTCCGTCGGTGCAAACCTGATGTTGATGTGGTTAGAGGCTCAGCAAAAAAATTGGGAAAAAATTGAGCAGATTGTAAAACAGTTTCAAGATCTCTGCATGGAATTCAAATACTCCGCAAAACCGGTCGTTGCCGCCCCTTTCGGATTGGCTCTCGGAGGTGGATGTGAAGTAGTGATGGGAGCGGATGCGGTTCGTGCCTACGCTGAAACCTATATCGGTCTTGTAGAAGTTGGTGTGGGGCTCCTTCCTGCCGGCGGTGGTTGCAAGAATATGCTTTTGAATTGCGAGGCGACTCTCCGCTCCAAAGGCCAAAAAGTCTGGGCAAGCCAAGGAGATGGTGGGCCGTTCCCGAAAGTGCAGCGGGCTTTTGAAAGAATCGCTTTTGCCAAAGTGGCTACCAGTGCCAAAGAGGCGATCGATCTTGATTATTTAAAACGAACAGATCAAGTGACGCTTAACAAAGATAATCACCTCAATGATGCCAAACAAGATGTTCTTGCCTTGGCGAAAAACTATGTCCAACCGGTTCCAAGGGAAGATATTTTAGTTCCCGGGGTTGGTGGAAAAATGGCAATGATCTCCGGAATTCGCGGATTTTTATCCCAAGGAATGATCTCCGAACATGATGCTTTAATTGCCGGAAAAATTGCCCACGTTCTTTGTGGCGGAGATGCTCCCACCCAACGATTGGTTTCTGAACAGCATATTCTCGATTTAGAGCGTGAAGCTTTCTTGCAGCTTGCCGGGGAAGAGAAGACTCAAGCGAGAATGCAGGCGATGTTGATGACCGGAAAGCCGCTTCGGAATTGAGGTATCGATTTAAACCGATGTCATCCCCGAATATTTTTGTCCCACAGGATCCCTTCGGGTTCGGGGATCCCCTACTTAATCATTGGATGAGGGGGATTCCTGCCTACGCAGGAATGACAACATTAAAAAAAACAAATTTGTGATTGTTAAAGTATATTTGATTTCCAATTTTTTTTCTGACCTGCTTCTTCATTTACGATCGAAATAATATACCTGTTTTTTATTTGATAGAGGTTGTCTCTAATAGACTCACCTTCGGCAAACCGTGGTCTCTTGAGCATTTTATGACGCGAAATGTTAAAAATAATTTCGGTGGTTCTCTTCTTTTTTCTATCCTTTTTTTTTAAATTATGTTTTTTTGAAATCAGCCAAATAATTTTTAATCATCTTTTTCAAGTTTAGCAACTTTCGGCCATCGGTTATTCGATAAGCTAAATATAACAATAAAAAAGATAAAATTTTTAAAATTCATTTTTTAAAAATAGGGGGTTTTTATGCGTGTAAAACTCTTTGGGCTTCTCTTCACCCTTTTTTTACTGGCAATGGGAACTTTTGCTTCTGCAGCCGATCTGTTCGATCCAACTTTTAATAATACCGGAAAATTGTTTAGTCCCCTCGGGGGTGTCAGTCAGATCAACGCGCTCATTCTCTTGCCGGATGGTGGAACCGTGGCAGGGGGATTTCTAAAAACCTCCAATGGAGAGAAGAACGGTTTCTTGATTCGCTCTGATTCGAAAGGGCAACCGGTTCTCAGCTTTGGAAATAATGGAATCAAAATTTTTGATTTCGCTCCAGGACTTGATGATGAAATTACGGCAATTATTCTGTCAGAAGATAAGATTTTGATCGGCGGATATGCAGTCGTTTCAAATAACGGAATTCAGCGCAAAGATTTTATGCTCAGCCGTTTGAAGTTGGAAGATGCCTCTTTTGATGAAACATTCAACAACGGAAATCCGCTTATCCGAAACCTTTTAAGTCAGGCCGAAAGTTTGCCAAGCGTTTTCGTAAGAAATCTCGCTCTCCAATCGAATGGAAAAATTGTAGTCGGTTTGAATATGGTTCAGAGAACTGTTGTATTAGATTTGAATGAGTTCAGAAGTAGTGATGATGAAAATCTGATGAATGCAATAGTGATTGGACGCTTCAATTCTTCAGGAGCTCTTGATGAAGATTTTGGAAATAAGGTGGATGTCGATGGGAGAGGATTGCTTTTTTTGAATGGATTCTTTTTTGATGCCAGTTCTCTTGCTCTCAAATCGCTTGCGGTTCAGCAAGACAATAAAATCATGATCGGTGGATCGATTGAAAACGGCAAATCTGCCGCTTTGGTCCGTTTTGATTCGGAAGGAGCCGCTTTTGATCCTGATTTTTCCGATCGCGGAGTCTGGAAATATGATTTGAGCAATGGAAATCAAAGTAGTCAGCTTGCTTTTATCCTAATTCAACCTGATCGAAAGATTCTGATTGCAGGAACTGCTCAGGGAGATTTTGCAATGGCTCGATGTGAAGTTGATTGTAAATCGACGAACAATGGTCTTGATAGCAGCTTCGGAAACAACGGGATTCAATTAACGGATATGGGGCAGGGAGATAAAGATATTCTTTCAACGATTGCCCTCCAATCGAATGGAAAGATCGTTGCGGTAGGTGCGAGCCGACAAAGTAGTACCACTCCAGCGTCACTTCTTTCGATTTTTCGTTATGATTCGAACGGAAACCGCGACACCACTTTTAATGGAAATGGAATTCTAACGACTCGTTTTACAGAAAATAAAAATAGTCGTGCCGAGGTTGTCGCTATTCAATCCGATCAAAAAATAGTGGTTGCTGGAGAAGTGGCAACTGAGTTTGGTACGGATGACCGATTTGTGATTGCCCGTTTCCTGGAAAAACCTGCCTCAGATGCTTTAATTGGGGATCCATCTCCTGCAACTCCCGCCAAACCGGCAGATTCTTTAGGATCAGGATCGACATCTTCCGGAGGTTGTCAGTTGACTTCTGAAAATGGAGGAACGTTTTTCCTCTTTTTTCTTTCGTTGATTCCATTTCTTTATCTGAGATTTCGCCAGCTGAAAGTGTAATTTAATTCATTTTTTCTTTTAAAGAAAAAGTTGCCTCTTTTCTTTTCAGTTGCTACTCTCCCCTGATTGTAGTGGGTCTTATTTTTAATAAAGGGCACCTCTAAAAACTCATGATTCTCAATGATCCTTCGACAGGCTCAGGATGTCCCACCCAGGAAATCAATAAGCTATAGGGACATGGTGAGCGTAGTCGAACCATACATTTGAGTTTTTAGAGGTGCCCTAAAATTTTACAAAGGAGTCTTTATATATGAGAAGAATTTCTCTTCTGTTTTTGGTTCTAGCCTTGTTTGCCTGTCAGCAACCGAAGAAAACGGCAAACACAAGAGCCGATTGTCCTCCCGTTGCCTTAACTGATGGATTGGCGACCAGCAGCAAAGGAAATGTAGTTGCAGAAATCAATGGAGAAACAATCACCGAACAAGATATTGCTGCCTTGATCAAATCGAGAATTTCAAGAATCGAAAATCAGCTTTACGATATTAAACGGGATGCCATTGATCAGATTGTTGAAGACAAATTGATCAATGAAGAGGCGAAGAAAAGAAATATTTCCGTCCAAGATCTTCTGAAAAAAGAGGTTCAAGAGAAAGTGGGGGAAATTTCTCCCAAAGAGGTCGAGAAATTTTATAACGATAACAAGGCTCGTGTCGGCAATAAACCTCTCGAAGAGTTAAAAGGTCCGATTGAAGCCCAACTGAAAGCGACCAAATCGAATACTTACCGAAGCAATTTTCTCAATCGTTTGATTGCTTCTGCCAATGTCGATGTTTATATCAAAAGACCTTCGGTTGAAGTGCCAGCCGGAAACAGTCCTTCCAGAGGCGGGCCGGCATCTGCCCCTGTCACCATTATAGAGTTTACTGATTTTCAATGTCCCTTTTGTACCAGAGCGCGACCGACCGTCAATCAGATCATCGATCTCTATAAAAATGATGTACATTACGTGATGAGAAATTTTCCGCTTGAGTTCCATTCGTTTGCCAAAAAAGCAGCCTCCGCCGCTTTATGCGCGAATGACCAGAATAAATATTGGGATTACAGCACCAAACTCTGGGAAAACCAGACCGCTCTTGATGTGGCAAGCCTGAAGAAATATGCAGCCGATCTAAAACTCGATTCAAAGCAGTTTGATGAATGTGTCGATTCGGATAAATATTTAAAGCAGGTCAACCAAGATCAGCAAGATGGCGCAAAAGTGGGGGTCAGTGGAACACCCTCTTTCTTTGTGAACGGAAAAATGTTGACGGGTGCTCAGCCTCTCGACGCCTTCAAAAAGTTGATTGATGAAGAACTTCGCGACGCGAAGAAAAAGAAGAGTTAGCCCTTGAATCCAATCCCCCCTCTTAAGATTAAGAGGGGGTTAGGGGGAGTTGTGAAAAGTGGGAGTTCTCTTCGAACGTTTGAGATGCATCCACGTTTTTCACAACTCCTCCCGACCTCCTCTTAATCTTAAGAGGAGGGGATTTTTTTATGCTCGATCTCAAATTCGTATTATCTCATCTCGATCAGGTCAAAGCAGGATTGGCAAAACGTAGCCAATCTTTCGATTTTGACGCCATTGAGAAACTCAATCAGCAGCGAAAATCGCTCCAAGCCGAATTTGACCAACTTCGCTCCACCCAAAATAAAACATCGGCTGAAATACAAAAACTGCAAAAAAATAAAGAAGATGCCTCTCCCGTCATTGCGGAAATGCAAAAGATCGCTACCCGTGTCAAAGCGATTCATCCTGAGTTGGCGGAGATTGAAAAAAATCTGGAAGAGATTCTTTTGGGAATTCCCAATCTTCCGCACTCTTCAGTCCCTCTCGGGAAAAGCAGTGACGATAACGTTGTGGTGAGAAGCTGGGGAGAAAAACCGACCTTTGATTTTACCCCGCAACCTCATTGGGAGATTGGAGAAAAACTTGGCATCCTCGATTTTGATCGAGGCTCAAAAATTACCGGAACAAGATTTACCCTCTATAAAGGTTTGGGAGCAAAACTCGAACGAGCTTTAATCAATTTTATGCTCGATCTGCATACCGCCGAGCATGGTTATACTGAAGTATTACCTCCCTTTATGGTGAACGCAGAAAGTCTGATTGGAACCGGGCAACTTCCAAAATTCGAGGAAGATCTTTTTAAAACAACGAACGGTTATTATCTCGTGCCGACCGCTGAAGTTCCTGTGACAAATATCCACCGCGATGAAATTTTAAAAGAAGAAGAATTGCCGATTTCGTATACCGCTTATACCCCCTGTTTTCGGAGTGAGGCGGGATCTTACGGCAAAGATGTCCGTGGACTAATCCGACAACACCAGTTTAATAAGGTAGAATTGGTAAAGTTTGTAACACCCGAAAGCTCCTACGAACACCTCGAAAAACTGACCCAGAATGCCGAAGCGATTCTTCAAAAACTGGGGATTCATTACCGTGTCGTCGCCTTATGCAGTGCAGATCTCGGTTTTTCGGCTGCCAAAACCTACGATATTGAAGTTTGGCTACCGGGGCAAAATGGTTATCGTGAAATTTCTTCCTGTTCCAATTTTGAGGATTTTCAGGCGCGTCGGGCAAAGATTCGCTATAAAACAAAAGATGGTAAAAATCATCTCGTTCACACCTTGAATGGATCAGGGCTGGCGGTTGGAAGAACCGTGATTGCAATCCTGGAAAATTTTCAACAGAAAGATGGATCGGTGTTGATTCCGCAAATGCTTCATCCCTATTTGAATCCTATAAAGAAGATTGTTGAATGATCTTCTTCCTCTTGTTTCTTTAAGTTTTCTGTAAGAAAATAACGCATTATGAATAAAGAAAATGAAATCATCTGTTTTTACCATGCAAACTGCACCGATGGTGCCGCCTCTGCGGCTGTAATCAAGAAAAAGTATCCTGAAGCTCAATTTTATCCGATGAACCATGGAGATCCGATTCCGGTTTCGGTAAAAGACAAAAAGGTTTTTATTGTCGACTTCAGTTTCAAAGAAGAGATTCTTAAAAAATTCAAGGAAGAGGCAAAAGAGCTTTACTGGTACGATCATCACAAAACCTCACTTTCAGCCTACAAATCACTTCAATGGGGAATCATTGATCTGGGTGAATCGGGCGCTTCTCTGACTTGGAAACAAGAATATCCTGACCAACCGGTCCCCAAAATCATTCAATACGTCAAAGACAAAGATATCTGGGAGTGGAAACTCCCTTTTTCACGCGCCATCAATATGGCTTTGCGGGAATATGAGGGGATTCATGACCCTGAAAATGCAATCTGGCAGCAGTTGATCGACCATTTAACCGATGCCGAATTTGAAAAGATGAAAGAGTGGGGGAGTAGAGCGTTAAAAAGCCAGCGGATGAGAATGGTTGAGTGGTCAAAAAATGGCTTCGAGCTTGAGTTTGAAGGTCGTCGTGCGTTTGCGATCAACTGGACGCTCGAATCGAGTGAAATGGGAGAATACATTTACAAAGAGCTCGGCTTTGAGTTGGCGATCATCTTCTCTTTTGTCGAAGATCACTGGAATTTTAGTTTGCGCTCGAATCAGGTCGATGTGAGCCAAATCGCCGTAAAATATGGTGGGGGTGGGCATCCGGGGGCTTCGGGATTTCGTCATGAATCGATTGAGTGGTTTTTAAGATTAAAGAAAGCTGGTTTATTTCTTTGATTAGCGAAGCTTAGGAAGTCTCTCCAAGACATTACTAAAGGTTTATTATTGGATCTTGCGAAGTGAAACGTTTGTCTCTTCTGGAGTTTTTCTTTTTTCCATCTCCGAAATAATTTGCTCGACTTCACTGGTAGTGGGAGTGATTCGTCGAATCGCCACCTTGGCGGTTCCGGTTTTTAGGAGATCAATTTCCTTGGCGGCAGCATACGAAAGATCAATGACTCGACGACCAATATAAGGTCCTCGGTCATTCACGATCACTTCCACCGACTTGTTGTTAAACAGATTGGTGACCTCGAGACGGGTTCCAAAGGGGAGCGTTTTATGGGCACAGGTGAAGGCATGTTTTGTGAAACGTTCACCCGAAGCGGTTTTTCGGCCGTAAAATCTTGGGCCATACCAGGAAGCGATCCCGATTTTTTCTTCCGAATCGCTGACGTCGTTCTTCTCAAGGGGATGAGAGCTTTTGAGAGCGGCACTCTTTTGATGCGTGACGCAACCGGTTGCGACGATCGAAAGTAGCAACAGAAGAAAGCAGATTGTAATATGACGTTTCAGCATAACCTGTCGAGGTTAAGGGAAATTGGTAGGTGGAGTCAACCCTTGATCACCTTTGAACAGGAGAAAAATGCCAAAATTGCCTAAATTTTAAGCAAAATCACCGTTTTTTGAACCTAAAATAATGAATTTCCCGACCCAACTTCTTCCACTTGGTCTCAAAATGGGTCGGATAGAGCGATTCGGCTCTTTCCTGGATCCACCGTTCCGGCGAGAAAACAGAGCCGATCTGCCTCGCATAGCCGGCATGATCAGTGGCAGTCCAGATCAATCCTTCCGGGTGAAGGTGAGGGGAGACTTTTTCAATCCACTCGGTCTGCAACAGGCGATGTTTGTGATGTCTTCTCTTGGGCCATGGGTCTGGGAAGAGAACAAACAGCTCTTTGAGCAGTTTGTCTTGAAGAAGTTTGAATAAGCAGTGAGTGGCGTTTCCATGCACCAGGGTGATGTTTGAAATCTGCTCGGTTTCAATCCTTTCCAAAATCTTTTGAAACCGACCGAGCCGAATTTCGATTGCCATAAACTGTTTTTGGGGATTCGCTTTGGCGATCGAGCAGAGAAAATGGCCGTTTCCGGGGCCGATTTCGAGACTCCACTCTTTTTGTTGGTTCCAATCGGGATTCAAGGAGAAGATATGATAGGGATTTCCGGGAGGGAACGAATCGGGTTCTTCTGTTTTTAAATTAGTTTGGTTCATCTTTGTTCGTGTCTAAAATTATTTTTAAATATGTAGGGGCGAACCTTGTGTTCGCCCTAAAAATGTTGGCAATATTGAAAATTTTGCCAATTGCCCACAAATCAGGGCGAACACAAGGTTCGCCCCTACAAAAAATTGAATAACTTTAACTTTCTACTTACCCTAAAACCAAGCTTCCTATTATAGTTTATCAAATGAGTCAAAACCCCGATCAAAAAGTCGATCTCTTTTTCGAATACCTCAAAATCGATAAAGGGGTCTCCAAAAATACGCTCGATAGTTATACGCGTGATATTGCGCGCTTTTTGAATTTTTTAGATAAGCGTTCTCTTTCCATCGAAAATGCTCAAGCCCATCATATCGTCGATTTCTTATCCGATCTGCAAAGCTCAGGACTTTCCGTCCGTTCCCGTCTACGAGCCCAAGTGACTGTTCGCCAACTTTATCGTTTTTTGATCCAGGAAGAGTTGCTTGAGCAGAATCCGACCGAAACGATTGATCTTCCGAAGCTTGGAAGAAAACTTCCGCATTGGCTGAGCCTCGAAGAGGTTGAAAAGCTGCTCGAAGCTCCCGATCTTTCTACTCCTCATGGAATCCGGGATAAAGCGATGCTTGAGCTATTGTATGCCGCCGGTTTGAGGGTTTCTGAGTTGGTAAATTTGCGGATCGATCAGATCCATCTCACTGAAGGATACCTTTTAACCATGGGAAAAGGATCAAAAGAGCGATTGGTTCCGATTGGGAGGTCAGCGATTGCAGCCATCCGAAAATATTTGGAAACCGCACGAGACTCATTGCTCAAGGGAAAAACGATCGCCCCGCTGTTTGTTTCCCAGAAAAGAACCCAGATGACCCGCCAACAGTTTTGGTTGATTTTGAAAAAGTATGTCCGGCAGATTGGGGTGAAAAAAACGGTTTCTCCGCATACCTTAAGACATTCTTTTGCGACCCATCTTCTGGAGCGGGGGGCTGATCTTCGGGCGGTTCAGGCGCTTTTGGGGCATTCGGATATTTCAACGACCCAGATTTATACGCATGTCGATACTTCGCGGCTGAAAGAGGTGGTGAAGTTGCATCCGAGGGGATAGGGGTTTTATTCGGATTTAGATAACATATTGTGAGTTCTCTCATTGATTGAAAGTTGGTTTTAAAGAGTCAAAGGGTTTAATTTGTCAAAGGTTTGTCAAACCATAATCGGTCACTAGTTTTTTTTAAAGAGCCTACTGGTATTGTTGGATCTGG
>CAZSRQ010000042.1:0-16231 GCA_964609335.1 uncultured Pseudomonadota bacterium | reverse complement strand
TTACGCCGCCTTCTTTTTTACTCAAATCAAATTACACACTTTTTGGTTATACCTCATTTTAGTTCTAAAACTTCATACCCTACTGTTTTTTAATCTACAAAACGTATTTTAGGCGTGAAACTAATTTGACTCAAAATTAAATTTGTGTCAAATTAGTTTCAATGCATAAAGCACTACCATCTCAGCTTTTAGAAAAGCCTTTCTCAATTAGCGAGGCATTAGCTCGAGGTATAAGCAAAGCTTCTCTTACACGTCTAGTCAAATCCGGTACTTTAGATCGACTAAGCCGAGGGATATATCAAGTCAGTAATGAAAATGATGAAAACAACGAAGATCGCTATAGAGTTGCCGCACTCCGTTGTGGGTTTCCATCGGCGATTTGTCTTCTTTCCGCATTAGAGCATTATCACGTCACGGATCAGATCGTTAAGCATATCTGGATTCTTGTGCCGCAAACGAAGCGAGTATCCTCAAAAAATCTTAAACTGATTCGTTCAAGAAATCCACAGTGGGAAATTGGGATTCGGAAAACTAAACATTACTGGATCACCACTCTAGAACGCACGTTGATTGATAGCTTGCTTTATAAAAAATTAATAGGTGGACAAGTCGCTTTGGAAGCCATTAAGCAAGCACTTGCGCAAAAAAAAGTGAAGTTAGGAAGTCTCTACAATATGGCCCGCAAGATGAATGTCGAACACCGTATTCTTCCTTATATCGAGGCATTGGCATCATGAACCGAGAAAAAGCAAAGCAGATTCTCCGCACCATGAAGGCATTGGTTCGTAAAGACTCGAGCTTTAGCATCAATGAACTTCGGATTATTGTTGCTCTGGAGCGAGCAATTGCCCGCTTATCACAAAACAAAGAATTAGCGGAACATCTCGTATTCAAAGGTGGATTCGTATTGCTTAAGAGCTATGAAAGCCTACGTTTCACCCGCGATGCCGACGCCCTTGCCGTTGCTATTTCTAAAGAGAAACTGAAGAAACTGATTTGTACTGCCTTGTCTATTGATTTAGAGGATGGCCTTTGGTTTGGAGATATTCAAGTCCAAGAACTAACTGAACAAGGAGAATATGGAGCTTACCGTTTTGATTGTGCTTTTCAAATCGGTGAACCTGATTTGAAAAAGCTGCGCAAGTTTTCTAGGATCCATATTGATGTTGGATTCAGCGATCGACTTCCCACAAAACCTGCTAATCAGACAATGCCATCGGTACTAGAATATGAGGAACCAGTAACATGGAGGATCTATCCAATTGAATATATTATTGCCGAAAAAATTCAGACACTTTTTGATCGCGGCTCTGCCAACTCTCGAGCAAAAGATATTTACGATTTAATTTATCTTTTTCCACGTTGTTCGAACTGGACAAAAATGATCTCTGCCCTTCAGCAAACTTTTAAAAACAGAGAAACTCCAATTCCCTCCTCTTTTTTTACTCATGTAAAAGATTTTGATAGAACTATCCTTAAGGCAGCATGGCCAGGAATCAAAGTACTGGATGAGAAGAATAATTTTGACAAGACATGGGAAATTCTGACGAATCACTTAAAAGATATAGATGAATATTTCAAAAAATCGAGGGGCTGAAAACCCTGAAATTTATGTCAGCACGGATGTAGAAGCCGATGGCCCTATCCCTGGCATGAATTCCATGCTCAGTTTCGGATCCGCTGCCTACGTTGCTGATAAAACTTTGATCAGTACGTTCACCGCCAATTTAGAAACACTTCCCAATGCCACTCCAAATCCTAAAACCATGGAATGGTGGCAAGGTCAGCCTGAGGCCTGGAAGTCTTGCCGTGAAAATTTGCAAACTCCAGAGAAAGCCATGAAAGATTATCTCATTTGGTTGAAAGGGCTGCCAGGATTACCCGTCTTTGTAGGTTATCCAGCCTCTTACGATTTCATGTTTATCTATTGGTATCTGATTCGCTTCACCGGTGAGAGCCCTTTTTCTCATTCCGCTTTGGACATTAAAACGCTAGCGATGGCCTTACTTAAAACCGCTTATCGCAAAGCGACCAAGAAGAACATGCCAAAGAGATGGTTTGATCCGCTTTCACATTCTCATCGAGCCTTGGAGGATGCGATTGAACAAGGAGCTCTTTTCTGCAATATGCTCAGGGAATTAAAGAAGTAGAATCATCTTCAATCCCTTCTCTTCAACTAATCCCTATTGACCTACCACAATTGATTCTTTTTATTTCCGTTCTTCCTGAAAAGTCTTTTCTAAATATTGTTTTATTCTCCATTTTCCCGCTGCGGGTCTGTCTCCGGTGACCTGCGGCATGCATCCGTCGCGCCAAGCAAACTACCGCTTGTCACTCCTGCTGCCTGTCCTTCAGTCCCCTCCAACAGCCCCTTCGCTTATTCTCTCATTTTTTAAGGTTTTTATTTCCCGGGGTTGGGTGAGGAAAATAAAAACCTTAAAAAAAGGAGAATAGAAAATGGAGAATAAAACAAAAACAGCAGTAAAAGAGGTCTTCACGATCATCGAAACGGAAAATCAAGAAAGTCCGAATCGATGGGTTAAAATAGGAGTCGCTTTCGTCAATAAAGATGACTCTCTTAACGTCGTTCTCGATGCGCTGCCTTTAAATGGCCGCCTTCACATCCGAGATCGAAAAGAAAAGACCAAAGAAGAATAACGAGAATGGGGGAGCTTCGACTCCCCCTTTTTCTTTTTCCTTAATTGAAGAAAGGAATTTAAAAATGAATTCTCAAAATTTAAATGAAAAAGTATCCGAGAAAGCAGAGAAGTTCTTACCCTATTTTAAATTGATTCGATGCAATGAAAATGAAGAAATCTATACCCTTGAGGATAATACTCCTCCTGAATTAAGAAATCTCGTTCGAGAAGCTCATGGAGATTTCTTGCCGGATGATTTTCGCTATAAAACAATTCTTGATGCTCTTTATGCTTTTGCGGACTGTGAACTTAATCAAGATCTTTACGAGATCCAATTAGAACCGGACATTTACAATCATGACCTGCTCAAATGGCTCAGTTCTAATTTGAGAAGAGCTTCTTATTGCGATGAAGCGATTGCTGAATTTGGCCTTGAGAAGATTGAGACCATGACCTTAATCGCCTATGGTCAGCAAATGGAAAAAGATGAAATCGTGAATTCAGTACGCGAGCATTTGATTTCTCTTTGCGAAAAGGATAAAAATGAAGGGGATTAAAAATTCCCTTCGCTTGCTTAAAGCGAATCAATTTCTATGAAAGGGGGTGTTGTGCTAAAAAAGATCAACAAAATGATCTATCCTATGAAGGACCGGCTAAAGATTGGACAAATCCTATCGAAGATGAACAATACGGCAAACAAACTCTCGAATAGATTACACCATCACCTCTCTGGCTTTTTGAAAATCTTTGGGATTCCTTCAAAACAGCAAATGGATTTCTACGAAAAAAGAATTACTCAGCTTGAACATAAGGTAAATGCTTTAGGAAAACGAAAAGTTGTTAAACGAAAATAATAGGCTATAAAAGTCTACTGCTTAAAACAGTCATACTGTGCAGAAAATGTGTATAACGCACCAATTTATCCACAGTCTTTGTGAATAAATTAAAAAATCCGAACGACAATAAGGTGATGAATCCTTTTTTCCGCTACGCCATTTTTAGGGATGGCTTCGCAATAAAAATGATCCATGGCATGAGACTTTTTCTTTTTTACTGCTCTTTTTATAAATCCAAAAGAACCCTTTCATCCTGACTTTGGATGTGAGGGCTCATTTCTTTTTGGAACCTTTCCTTGAAGGAGGAATCTGTTTTGATCTTTTCTAGAATGATTCCTCCCAGGAGAAGTCTCTTTTCTTCCTCTTCTCTCTTCAAGGTCTCCATCAATTTCTTCTGAGCCTTCTTATTTCTTTCCTGGAGGATTTTAATTTTCTCTTCAGTCTTTCTTTTCTGCTCTTCCCATTTCTTTCGCCTTGCGAGAATCGTGGTTTTTGGAATGGCCATGGCTAACTTCTCTCCTTCTATTTTTTGGTTTTTCGTTTTCTCATTTCCTAATTTTTAAAGACTCCGAATGCAGAATTTGGTGGAGATAATCCTGGGCCCTGCCCAGACCCACGTGAGGCGGACAGGACACACCTGACGCAAATTTGTAGATTTGCTTAAACCCTTAAAAATAAAGGCTTTTAATTGGCTAAGGTCTTTTATTTTCTTGATGAAATGTATTACAAATGTCATACATTATCTCTAACCCTTTAATTTTATTGTATCACATTTGTATTACATATTCAATTTATTTGTGATACATTTGTCATACAGTGATTTTATGAAAAAATTATTTAGTATCCGCTTACCCTTAGAGATTTATGAGGATTTGAAAGATGAGGCCGGTCAGAAAGGGATAACTCTTACGGATGTTCTTTGCGACCGATTAAAAAAATATAAAGAGCTTTTGAGTAATAAAAGTGAAATTGGTGAGTTAAAAAATCTTCTGACGAGCAAAGTAGAAATTCAAAAATTGAATTCTTCTGCTTCCGAGGGGAAATCTCAAGAAGAAGATTTAATTGCCTTAGAAACCCTCTTTATCCTCCGAGAGATGGCCTTCAAAGAAAATCCTCAAATCCTCAAGAAAGCCAACGAAGAATTAAATTTATTCCTAGAAAAGAAGAGAAAGAAAAATGAGAAATAAGATCTTTGATATTGTCTTCAACACCATCTTGATGAGTATTCCTTTGGCTTTGCTTACCTGGTCTTTGATGGTGATCCATCAATTTCATCTCGGAAGCCCTTATTACAAAGACCTTTTCAAGGCTTTAAAACTGGCCTTTTATTCTCCCAATCTTGTTTGGATTACCTACGGCTCTTTATTTGTCTCCGTGGTCATTTGTGCCGTGGGGAATTACTTTTATTACCATTATTGGAATCAGGACTCCTCATCCCATGACAAAGAATCGAAAGATTTCATTCGCGGCTCTCAGATTGTGAAACCAAGAAAATTAAAAACGATGACTCTGGACAGAAGCAAAAGACAAGTAACTTTGGCAGGAGTGCCCATTCCCTTTGAAGGAGAGACCCTTCATTTTTTAATCGTGGGAAGAACCGGGACGGGAAAGACTGTGGCGATTAAGGAAATGTTAAGCGCGATTATTCCTCGCATGGATCGGGTGATTATTACCGATCCCAATGGAGATTTCATCTCTCACTTTTGGAAAAAAGGAGATGTCATCTTAAATCCCTTTGATAAACGAGGTGAAGGATGGTCGATCTTTAATGAGATTCGAGATGAGTATGATTTTGACAAGTTTGCAAAGTCGGTGATCCCTCCAGCAAAGTCCGCTCAAGATGCCGAATGGCATCGCTATGCCCAACTTCTCTTCTCAGAAACTGCAAAACGGCTCATGAAGACGAGGTTGGGAAGTAATTACCAGGTAAGCGATAAAGAACTAACCGATTGGCTCACCATCAAACCGGTTGAAGAATTAAAAGACTTTTTAAATGGCACCGCGGCCGCAGGACTTTTTGATCCTGGAGCTTCCAAGGCACTCGCCTCTACCCGATTCATTATCGCAAACTATGTCGCTCCCTATCAGTACTTAAGGGAAGGAGATTTCTCTTTAAGAACCTGGCTTCATAGTCAACGTCCTGGAAATCTTTTTATTACCTGGAGAGAGGATATGGCCGAGGCCCTTCGTCCGTTAATCTCCACTTGGCTCGATATCCTCTGCACCTCGGCTTTAAGTCTGCCAATTGTTTCTAAGCTTCCTAAAGAAAAGCAGCAAAGAATTTGGCTGATCATCGATGAGCTCGCTTCCTTAGAAAGACTGAATAGTTTAGAGGCAGCCTTAACCCGAGGAAGGCAGCATGGACTTCGAATTGTCACCGGTCTTCAATCTACGGCTCAACTCGAACATCTCTATGGAAGAGATAAATCCGTAGCTTTGCGATCCTGCTTCAGTAATCTTCTTCTTTTGGGAGGAACTTCCAGTGATGCACAAACCGCTAAAGACTTTAGTGAAGGATTAGGGGATCAATATTTTCAAAGAGTTCAAGTTTCAAAGACTAGAACAAGAAATGGAATCAATAAAACTGAAGTGAATCAACGGCTCAAAGAAGCGATTGTCCTGCCTAGTGAAATTGTGAACCTTCCCAAGCTCACCGGTTTCTTAAGTCTTGCCGGAGAGTACCCTTTAGCGAAGATAAAACTCAAACCTCTAGACTTACCCGTAAGGCATCAACCTTTTGTAGAATAACATGCTCAGTTTGTGGAATGTGGGTAGCAGTCAAGACGCTGGCCGATATTATGAAAAAGCGGATGACTATTACACCAAAGATAAAAGCCCCAGTCAGTGGCATGGAAAGGCAGCTGAAGTCTTAGGTCTTCGAGGAGAAGTAAGTATTGAAGACTTCAAATCTCTCCTCGACGGTAACCTTCCCAATGGAGAATACATCAAACTCTCAGCCCAAGGGCATCGAGGAGGAACCGATCTTACTTTCAGTGCTCCAAAATCAGTCTCTATGCAGGCCCTCATCGGCGAAGATCATCGATTAATTGATGCTCATGATAAGGCAGTCGCCAGAACTTTAAGATATGCAGAAGGACTGGTGGGATATCGCCAGACGATTGGAGGAGAGAAGACCAAAAGAGTTCTTTCAGGAAATTTTATCGCAGCAACCTTTCGGCATGAGCTCTCCAGAGCCTGTGATCCTCAGCTTCATACCCATTGTGTAGTCTTAAACATCACCCAACGAGAAGATGGAAAATGGCGGGCGATGGATAATGAGCTCATCTATCGCCAAAAGATGCTCATGGGGGCTATGTATCGGGCAGAGCTTGCCAGAGAAATCCAAAGATTAGGCTATGAAATCCGAATAACTCATCCCGACGGCAGGTTTGAGCTTTCTCATATCGAGAAACATCAGCTCGATCTCTTCAGTCAACGAAGTCAAGCGATTGAAGAGGTTTTAAAGCAAAATGGGAAAACCCGAGAGAACGCTACCGCTCAAGAAAAACAGCTGATCGTGATTGCGACCCGTCCTAAGAAAACCGAAGTGGATCGAAAATTCCTCAAAGAATACTGGTTAGAAAAAAGCCAAGAAGCAGGGCTTAAGTATGATCTTCCTTCAAGTTCCTCTAAAAATGATTCCGGAAATGATCAAAAAATCCGAGAGTCTGTCAAATTTGCCATTGCTCATACGATTGAAAGACAAGCAATCGTGACGGAAGCTCAAATTATAAGAGAAGCCCTACAGATTGGGACTGGAAAGGCGATCTATGCGGAAGTAAAAGCAGAGATAGAAAGACAAGTTCGAATCGGAAATCTCATCCAACAAGAAGTAAAATCTACAACATCTGAGAGAACTGAGAAAAAAAGAGGGGTTCTTCGATATACGACTCCTGAGGCAATCGCGAGAGAGCAGACTATTCTTCAGATTGAAAAAGAAGGACGAGAAACTCAAAAAGCAATCTTCACGGATGCGAAAGCATTACAAACTTCTCTTCAAGAGAAAGGGCTTAATGAAGGGCAGAGTAATGCTGCTCATCTCATTTTAACCACGAAAAATCGCATCGTAGGGATACAAGGACTGGCAGGGACTGGAAAGACGTTCATGCTCAGTGTGGTCCATGAGCTTGCTGAAAGACAAGGATATAGAATCGTTGGGCTAGCCCCAACTGCTGCCGCAGCCAAAGAGCTCTCTAAAACTGGAATTAAGAGTCAAACGATTACCTCTTTCCAAGCTGAAAAAGAAAAGCCTCTCGATGAAAAGTCGATCCTTGTCATCGATGAAGCAGGAATGGTTTCAGTGAAACAGCTCGAGTCTCTTCTGAAAACGGCCCAAAGATACGAGGCAAGAGTAGTCTTAGTGGGAGATACTCAACAACTGAAAGCCGTCGAGGCAGGAAGGCCTTTTGCCCAACTCCAAGATCATGGCATGGCAACGGCTGGAATGGGAGAGATTCAACGACAAAAAAATCCTGAGCTAAAAGTAGCAGTAAAACTAGCAGCGATGGGAGAAGTGAAAGAATCGGTCGCCTTACTCCAAAAATCAGTCCTTGAAATCAAAAACAAAAAGGGAAGATACGCCAAGATTGCTAAAGATTATCTCTCCCTATCCGAACAAGAGAGAAAAGAAACCATTGTCCTTTCAGGAACTAATGAAGCCAGGCGTGCGATTAATGAGCAGATCCGAAAATCCTTAGGATTACAGGGAAAAGGGATAACAGTTGAAATTTTTGAGAGAAAAAATCTTACCCAAATTGCAACCAAAGAAACGATTAATTACCAAATGGGAAATTTTGTAATTCCAGAGCGGAATTATCAGTCTTTAAATTTAAAGAAAGGGGAATTTTATAAAGTCTCTAAGATTTACTCCGAAAAGATCATCCTCCAAAAGCCTGATGGAAGCTTTGCAGAGTGGCATCCTCGCTCTAAAAGTAAAGTGAGCGTTTACAGCTTACAGAAAAAAGAGATTGCTTCAGGAGATCTCATCCGAATTACGAAAAATGATCCTGGAAAGAAATTAATCAATGGAGAAGTGGCAAAGATCCTCTCCATAGATAATCAAAAAAAGATTACTCTTCAAAAAGAGGATGGGAAAATCTTCCAACTCGATGGCGAAAAACCACTCCATTTAGAATATGGCTATTGCTCCACGGTCCACTCGGCTCAAGGAAGAACTTGTGAGAAAGTGATGATTGAGGTGGATACCAAAAGCCCAACCACGGCTCAGGATAGTTATTACGTGGCAATTAGCCGAGCACGGCAGGAAGCCAAGATCTATACGAACAATAGAGAAAATCTTCCCGAGGCGATAAGTCGAGAAAATACTAAACAGGCTGCTTTAGATATTCATCAAAAAGAATTTGAGAAAAGAGAAAGGCCAAAAATAGATTTTGGTAAATGGGAGAAACCAAGATTAGAATCCATTCATGAGACGGTAATTCAAAAAAATCAAAATAATAGGGAAACAAATTTACAGATAGAACGATAGAAGTTTTTATCCTTACGAAAAACCATGAAATAATTTCAAAAACTTAATTGAAACCGAGAGAGGTGTTAATCAGTTAGATTGGCAATCTCCAATAATTTATTAAAATCTAAAAGAGTGATAACATGGCCATCGGCTTCTAAAAGGCCATCCTTCTTAAATTCACTGAGCAAGCGGATTAATGACTCCTGAGTAGTGCCGATCAACTCTGCCATTTCTCGACGAGTGAGCTTGATTTTGAGTTCGGTTCCTCTGGAATTTTCTCTACCGTATTTGTTTTTAAGGATTAATAGAAGTTCGGCAAAACGCTCCCGAATATTTTTGTGTGCGACATCCAACATCTGTTTTTCGGCTCGACCGAGATCCTCCGCCAACAGGGTTGTAATGCGGAGAGAAGTTGCAGAATGCTTCTCCAAAAGATGAAAGAAAGTTGTTTTATCAATGAAACAGACAGTCGTTTCTTCGAGGGTCTCGGCGGTTCCTGCGTAAGGTTGATTGGAAAGGAGACAACGGTAACCGATGATATCACCCGGTCCAGCCAAACGAACAATTCTTTGGGTCCCCTCCGTACTTGCTTTGTAGATTTTGACTTTTCCCTTATTAATACAATAAAGACCGTAAGGTTGATTCCCTTCGTAAAAGATGATTTGATGGGTTTTGTAGATGTTTATTGTTTTGCTAGAATCGATCTCGCGGCACTCTTTTTCAGACAAATCGCAAAACACGCTCGTTTCGCGTTTTTCACATGTGCTGCATTCTATGGGGGGGGATTTTTTCATAGGGTCGTCGATTTCTATTTTCTCATCAAGAACTGATATATATCAGCTCTTGATATGATTCAGCTCATTTGGAAGAAATCGAATGAATTATAAAAGTTTTCGATGGCATCTAAAAAAGATTCTCATTCATCTCTATCGAAGAAGAACTGGAAAATCTACTCCTATTTCAAAGAAAGCTTGAGGGAACTTTTAATGCAAGGGGAACTCCTGCGCTATTCAAGAGGACAAACGATTTTTTATGCTGGGCATCAACCCTTCGGATTCTTTCTGATCAGAAAAGGGGAGATCTCTTTTAAAAAAGAAGGCGAGACAGAAATCGATTCTAATTGCGGAGCTTATTGCGACGATCGCCAACTGTTGGGTTTATCTCACCTGCTTACAAATAAACCCTATTGCAAGAGCTGCACAGCTGAAGGAAAGATCGAAGTTATTTTTTTTCCAAAATCCATTATTTGTAAGTTCGTCAGAGATCTAAAGGAGCGGAAGAGATGAGCGCTCCGCACTTCCATCTTTTATTGAATCATCTTCCAGTTTCAGCTATTTTGTTCGGACTTTTTTTCATTTTCTTAGGATTACTACTGAAGAATGAGAGTTTTGAAAAAGTTGGATTTATCTTATTCCTGCTTGCCGCTTTGACATCGATCCCTACACTTTTAACAGGAGACCCAGCAGAAGAATCATTAGAAAAATTTTCTAATATTTCAGAGCAGTTAATCGAAGCACATGAAGAAGCATCTATTCCAGCTTTTATCCTTTCTGAAGCTTTGGGAGCGCTCTCCTTAATCGGAATTTTTTTGAAAAAAAGGAGTTATGATTTTTACAGGAAATTTCTCTATGGGTTGTTGCTGATTGCTTTGATCACCTTATTTTTAATGGGTCGTGCAGCCAATTTGGGTGGAAAAATTCGTCATTCGGAGATTCTAAACTCTCCCCAATCTTCAAATGGATTTTTCTACGATAACCTAGGCGAGTTCAACATCTTCTTAAATCTGGATAGCTTGTTTTCATCGATCAGCTGATCGACAGCTTCGAGGTCTTGCAAAATTTTCGATTGAGTTTCCGAAGATAAGCATTGATCAACCATATAAAAGAGGCAGTCGTTTTCTTTGGTAATATGTTCTCGGAGCAACGAATTGTATCGACTGAAACGACGGAAGAAATCGGCAAGATGTTTTTTTTGGCGATCCTCCTCATAATTTCTCAAATCGACTTTCATGGCCTGAACAAGCTTACGCCCAAGAAGATGCTCCTCGAAAATCGGATTGAGGGGATTTCCTTCCTTGATTTGAGGAATCTCATCGCTTTCTTCGAGACCCAGTGATCGGTTGATCTGCTTCACTTCCTCGTCAATCGGCTCTCGCATCAGTCTCAGACCGGAATAATAGGTACAATGAGGTCCTCCCGGCAATTGAGGCAAAGTTTCCAGCTGAGGAAATAAAATATCCTCTTCTTTCCGATGATGCAACTTATCCGCGAATTCCCGAAAGAAAAAAAGAAGATCTTCAAGTTGTTCTTCGAGAATCTTATCGTCCCCCTCAAATCTCCTTTGGAGCTCCTCCCCCTGTCCTAACACAAGAAGTATCTTTTCATGCTCTTCTTTCAAGTGAAGAATGACTGATTTATATTTCATGCTTGAACTTTCTCCATTCAGCGATTGAAATAATGTTTAAAAGTGGTATTTTGTGTTTTCAGAAAACTGAACTATTTTTAGTTTACACAAAAAGGTTCAGAAAAGAACTAATACAGATCAGCTCTGTGTATGATTATTATCATAATAAACAAGGGGGAACAAGGCTATGATCTATTTTACAGAGAATACAGAAATTCATCCGTCAAAGAAAGGATCGAAGAAAATGAAATGGCATGCAAAACCAATATTAGTGCTTTATCTCGTTTTCATTGGAGTATTATTTGGAACGAACGGCTGTACGAAAAAAGAAGAGCAATCGACTACTCCTTCCTCGGCATCAAATAAGGGAATTGGCCCCATTCAAAGCATTTCTCTGGGACCCATCGATCCCCAAAAAGCGGCGCAAGGAAAACAGGTCTTCGATTCCAAATGCAGTGCCTGCCATAAGTTTGAAGAACGTTATGTGGGGCCTCCCCTAAAAGGGGTAACTCAGCGGAGAACACCCGAGTGGATTTTAAATATGATCTTGAATCCCCAAGAGATGACTCAAAAAGATCCAGCCGCCAAAGAGCTCCTTGCGACTTACCTGACCCAGATGACGTTTCAAAATGTCTCTGAAGAAGAGGCGAAGCAGATTTTGGAATATTTGAGGCAGTATGATCAATGAAGAAAGGAAATGATATGAAGTCAACCCACAAAACCTATTCAATAACCCTTTTCGTCTTAAGTTTCGTCTTGCTCACTTCTCTTTTCGCCTCCTGCTCCAAGAGAAAAAGTGGAGGTGACATTCTGGCAGGGGATGCCGCCCAGCGGGTTTATGTCGCCCCTGGCGAAAAGGATGAATTCTACTGGTTCATGTCGGGAGGTTATAGCGGTCAAGTCACGGTTTACGGAATCCCCTCCGCCCGGCTCTTGAAAATCATTCCCGTATTTTCGGTTCATCCGGAAAACGGTTACGGGTTTAGTGAAGAGACGAAAGATATGCTGCTCACCTCCCACGGCCATATTCCTTGGGACGATTCCCATCATCCCCAGGCCTCGTTGACAAAGGGGGAGCAAGATGGCCGCTGGCTGTTCATCAACGGCAATAATACACCGCGCATCGCCCGGATCGATCTTCGAAGTTTTGAGACGGCGGAGATCATCGAGATTCCCAACAGCGCTGGAAATCATGCCTCTCCTTTCTTAACCGAAAACACCGAATATCTCATGGCCGCGACCCGATTTTCCGTGCCGGTCCCACAAGCGGGAATTCCGGTCGAAAGCTACCGTGAAGGAAAATTCAAGGGGACGATCACGATGGTCAAAGTAGATCCTCAAACTGGGAGAATGAGCGTAGATCTGCAAGTGATGGTGCCTGGGCTTGATTATGACATCTCTCATTGCGGCAAAGGTCCGTCCCACGACTGGTGTTTTTTCACCACCTATAACACCGAAAGAGCCTACAAGATGCTCGAGATTGAGGCTTCCAAACATGACAAGGACTATATTTTGGCCTTCAATTGGGCGCTGGCTAAGTCATGCGCCGATCAGGGAAAGACCAAAGATTTTCCAGCGACCTATTACAGCAATTTCCTCCCAGAGAATAAACCGACTGTGGCTGAGAAGCGAAGCGGCGTAAAGATGCTTCAGCCGCAAGATTGCCCCGGGATGATGTATTTCCTGCCGACCCCCAAAAGTCCGCATGGGACCGATGTCGATCCCTCCGGGGAATATATTGTAGGCGGAGGAAAGCTGGCGACGGTGATCCCGGTTCACTCCTTCAAGAAATTGCAGCAGGCGATCCAAGATCAGGGCAACGTGATTCAAGAGGTCGAGGGAATCCCGGTCTTAAAGTATGAATCGACCTTGGCGGGCGAAGTCCAGAAACCTTGCTTGGGCCCTCTTCATACGGAGTTTGACGGTCGGGGTTACGCCTACACCTCTTGTTTTGTCAGCTCGGAGATGACGAAGTGGAAACTTGGAACCTGGGAGGTGGTCGATCGCGGACCGGCCTATTACAGCATCGGCCATTTAAGCATCGCCGGCGGTGATTCCGCAAAACCGCACGGAAAATATCTCATTGCGTTGAATAAGATCACCAAAGACCGCTATCTGCCGGTCGGGCCGGAGCTCACCCAGAGCGCCCAGCTCTACGATATTAGCGGACCGAAGATGAAGCTGCTCTCGGATTTCCCGATGATCGGCGAACCGCACTATGCCCAAGGAATCCCCGCTTCTCTTCTTCAACCGAAGGTGTTGAAGATTTACCCCTTAGATAAAAACGAGCACCCCTTTGCAACCAAGAGCGAGCAAGAGGCGAAGGTGGTTCGAGACGGAAATGTGGTCCATGTCTACATGACCTCCATCCGCTCTCATTTTAAGCCCGATATCGTCGAGGCGAAGGTGGGGGACACGGTTTTCTTTCATGTCACTAATCTGGAGCAGGACTTTGATATCGACCATGGCTTTGCCATTTATGGAGCCCAGGCCCCCAACATCCTCCTCATGCCGGGAGAAACGAAGACCGTTCGTTACGAGGCCAAGCAAGAAGGGATTTTTCCCTTCTACTGCACCGACTTCTGCTCGGCGCTTCATCAGGAGATGCAGCAGTATTTGAGGGTGAGTAAATAAATTCTCCTTCTCCTCGGGGAGAGGGCTGGGGTGAGGGGAGGGTTTTCAATTTGACAATTAAGTTATGTCAGAGTGCACTCTTCCCTCATCCGCCCTACGGGCCCCTTCTCCCCGAGGAGAAGGGAGAAAGATGTCAATGCTGAAGAAACTTTCCACCAAAAATCGCTGTCTTGTTTTACTCGTCGGTCTCCTATTGACCGCCCTCTACTTCACCCCTCTCTGGTCGATCCACCTCTATGCCCCGCAATATCCCGAAGGGTTGGGGATGAAGATCTGGGTGAATAAGATTACGGGGGAGAATGAATTCGATCTGAAAAATATCAACCTCTTAAATCATTATATCGGGATGGAACCAATCGTTGAGGAATCGATTCCTGAGCTTCAGTTCATGCCTTATATCCTCGGGTTCATGATCTTCGGGGCTTTGGTGACTTTCTTTTTGAATCGATTGATTCTCGTCTATTTGGGAATCCTCAATTTCTTTCTGGTGGGAGGAGCGGGGCTCTACGATTTTTGGCGTTGGGAATACAACTATGGGCATCGCTTGAGTCCTGATGCCCCGATTTCCATTCCCGGGATGACTTACCAGCCTCCTTTGATCGGTTGTAAAACTCTTTTGAATATTGAGGCATGTAGTTGGCCGAGCGTGGGAGGAGTGATTCTTTTTCTATCGGTGTTATTTTTAATTTATGTGGTAATCAGTGAAAAAAGGAAATTTATTCCCCCTCTTAAGGTATGAGGGGGTCAGGGGGAGTTATGAAGGTACGAGTTATGCATCATTTTCATAACCCCTCTCAACCTCCCCTTATCTTAAGGGGAGGAGTTTTTGTACTGATCTTATCTTTATGTATTTTGTTTTTCGCAGGATGCCAACGCTCCAAACCGGTCGATCTCAAACCGGGAGAACATTCTTGTGGTTTATGCCAGATGAATATTGTGGATCTCCGGTTCAAAGCGGAAATTCTTACCAAAAAAGGAAAGGTCCAGACTTTCGACAGCATTGAATGCATGATCGGATGGTGGATGAATCACCGCGAGGAGACTGCAACCCGCTGGGTAAGCGATTTTTATGCGCCTGAAAAATGGATTCCGTTAGAGAAAGCCTTTATTCTAAAAGCGGATAAGCTCGCTTCCCCGATGGGAGCTTCGCTCTCGGCCTACTCTTCCGAAGAAAGCGTTCAAAAAGCTCAAAGGGAATATGGAGGGAAACGATTCAACTTCAAAGATCTAGAAAATTATATTCAGTTCGAGTGGAAGAAAGAGATTTCAAAAGAGGCGATGCCGGTGCATTAGAAAAATTTTCTTTTGTCCCTCTTTATCTAATTTTCATCCTTTCTTTTTTCTATTCCCTTCCCTCGACCGCCAACACCCTCCAAGTCTGTCCATCCTGTCCGCTCTCGACAATTCGCCAGGCGATTGACCAGGCTCAAGCCGGCGATACGATTGAGGTCCAAGGCGGAGTTTATTCGGAAGGGAGCCTCTCCATCGACAAATCGATCCGCTTAAGAGGACTCCATCGTCCGATCATCGATGGGCTCCGCCAAGGGCATGTCTTCTACATCCGTGCCGATCAAGTCTTGATCGAAGGATTCACGATTCGAAACAGCGGCATGAGCTCGGTTTCCGAGTTTGCGGGGATTCGAATGGAAGAGGGAAAAGAGTGCAAGATCCGGAACAATATTTTCGAAAATAATACCTATTCAATTTATCTCGCGAAGATGGAGAATTGCGCCGTGGAGAATAATCAGATCACCGGAAACGCTAAAAATGAGGTTTCAGGCGGCAATGGGCTTCATCTTTGGTATTCCAAGAATATCACAATCCGAGGAAATCAATTCCGAAAACATCGCGATGGGATTTATTTGGAGTTCACCACCGATTCTTTAATCGAAGAGAATTTAAGCGAACAAAATATCCGCTACGGGATGCATTTCATGTATTGTCATCGGGGCCGGTACCTTCAAAACACCTTCCGAGAAAATCAAACTGGTGTAGCGGTGATGTATTCTCGTAAAATCGAGATGTTTCAAAACCAATTTGAAAAAAGTTGGGGAAAATCCTCATACGGGATTCTCTTGAAAGATATCAGCGATAGCAAGATCGAGCAGAATCTCTTTTATGCGAATACGGTGGGAATCTTTGCCGATGAGGTGAACCGAGATCTTTTCATTCAGAACACATTTAAAAATAATGGGTGGGGGGTGAATATCCTCGGAAGTTCGGCGGAAAATATTTTTAGGGAAAATAAC